>MNWR01000017.1 GCA_001872725.1 Proteobacteria bacterium CG1_02_64_396
CGGTCAGGGACCGCTCCTACGAAAACCCAACATCGGGTTGTTCTCGTAGGAGGCGACCCCGTCGCCGAAGCGAAGCCGGGGCGGTTCGCTCGAAGATCAGGTTAGAAGGGCGGTTCGATCTTGCGGCGGAAGGGGCTGGGCCGATGCCCTTGGGTGCGGGCGCAGGTCAAGGTAAGGAGGTCGCCCCCCATTCGCGGTCAGGGACCGCTCCTACGAAAACCCAACATCGGGTTGTTCTCGTAGGAGGCGACCCCGTCGCCGAAGCGAAGCCGGGGCGGTTCGCTCGAAGATCAGGTTAGAAGGGCGGTTCGATCTTGCGGCGGAAGGGGCTGGGCCGATGCCCTTGGGTGCGGGCGCAGGTCAAGGTAAGGAGGTCGCCCCCCATTCGCGGTCAGGGACCGCTCCTACGAAAACCCGACATCGGGCCGTTCTTGTAGGAGGCGACCCCGTCGCCGAAGCGAAGCCGGGGCGGTTCGCTCGAAGACCAGGTTAGAAGGGCGGTTCGATCCTGCTGCGGAAGGGGGCTGGGCCGATGCCCTTGGGTGCGGGCGCAGGTCAAGGGGAAGGAGTCGCCCCCCATTCGCGGTCAGGGACCGCTCCTACGAAAACCCAACATCGGGTTGTTCTCGTAGGAGGCGACCCCGTCGCCGAACCGGCGAGGCCGGGTTGTTGCCGCTTGGGCTTTGCACGTTCGCGGACCTCGGTCTGCTTCTACAACACCACAATAAAAAACAAAGAGGAGTCCTCATGATCGCGGTCATCGGCGCAGGCAGTTGGGGCACCGCCATCGCCATCCATCTGGGGCGTTTGGGCAATCGTGTCAGCCTCTGGTCCTTTGAGCCGAAAATCGCCATGGCGATCAACCAGGATCGGGAAAACCCGGTCTATCTGCCGGGTTACCACATCCCCGACACCGTCGTGGCCACCCCCGATCTGCGCGAGGCGCTGCGCGACTGCCGCGTCGCCGTTTTTGTCACCCCCTCCTTCGTCACGGCCGAGGTCGCCGCCCAAGCGGCCCCCTTTCTCCCCTCCGAGGCGTTGGTCGCCTGCGCCACCAAGGGGATCGAAGAGGAGCGCCTGCGGCTGATGCACCAGGTGTTGATGGAAGAACTCAACATCCCTGCCCGTCGCCTGACCGTGGTCTCTGGCCCCTCGTTTGCCCAAGAGGTGGCGGGCCGCCAGCCGACCCTGCTCACCGTAGCGGGCAGCGATCCCCTCGCCGCCGGGGTGGTGCAGCATCTCTTCTCGGGGGAAAACCTGCGTGCCTACCGCAGCAGCGACGTGGTCGGGGTCGAGGTGGGGGGGTCGCTGAAAAACGTCATCGCCATCGCCGCCGGAATTTGCGACGGACTGGGCTTCGGCCACAACGCCCGAGCCGCCTTGATTACCCGAGGACTGCACGAACTGACCCGCCTCGGGGTCGCGTTGGGGGGGCAGCGGGAGACCTTCGCGGGACTGGCCGGAATGGGGGATCTGGTGCTGACCTGCACCGGCGATCTGTCGCGCAACCGCAGCGTGGGGCTGCGCATCGGGCAGGGGGAGACCCTGGCGCAAATCATGGCAGGGCGCACCTCGGTGGCCGAAGGGGTGAAGACCAGCATCGCGGTGGAGCGGCTGGCCAAGATGGCCAATGTCGAGCTGCCGATCTGCTCGGCGGTCTACCACATTCTGCACCACGGCATCGATCCGCAGCGGGCGGTCGAGGGGCTCTTCGCCCGTCCCCTCAAGGATGAGGACCAGCTGTGAGCCATCCCACGCCGATCAACGGCGCGACCCAAGTCTTCGGCATCATCGGCGATCCGGTCGCCCACTCCCTCTCGCCCCGGTTCCAAAACCGCTTTTTGCACCAAGCCGGGATCGACGGCCGCTATCTGCCATTCCCGCTTCATCCCGATCATCTGGCTTCGGGGATCAAGGGGCTATGGGCGGCAGGGGTGCAGGGACTCAACGCCACCATCCCCCATAAAGAGGCGCTGGTCTCCTTGCTCGACGACCTGACCCCCGAGGCGCAGCGGCTGGGGGCGGTCAACACCCTGATCCGCACCGAGAAGGGGTGGCGCGGCGACAACACCGATGGGCTGGGTCTGCGTTGGAGCCTGCGCCACGAGGGGCCGGACCGTTTGCCGGAGCAAGCGCTGCTCTTCGGCGCCGGGGGGGCAAGCCGTGGGGTGCTGTCGGCGCTGGCCCAGGAGGGGGTGCGCCGGGTCGAAATCATCAACCGCGATCCCAAGCGGGGCTCACACTTAGCCGCTTGGGCTAAGGCGGCACTGGGTCTCGACGTAACCGTGGGGATGTGGGAGTCTGCACACCTGCGTCGTCGTCTGCCCGAAACCACCCTGATGCTCAACGCCACCGCCTTGGGGTTGCACGGCGAGGTGTTGCCCGAGATCGATTGGACCCTGCTGCCCTCGCAGGCCTGGGTCGTCGACATCGTTTACCATCGCCAGGGGACCCCGCTGGTCCGTGATGCCAGGATGCGGGGCTTGAGGGCCATCGACGGCCTGGGAATGCTGGTCGGCCAAGGGGCCGCCTCGTTCGAGCGCTGGACCGGCGTCACCCCCAACCCTACCCCCACCTTGGATTGGCTGCGTGCCGAACTTGCATCGACACCGAAGGAGGCAACACCGTCGTGAACGAGCGTTTAGGACAAGTTTTCGTCCGCGGCAAGCTGATCTCCGACGAGCAGCTGATCGAGGCGATTAAAGAGGCCAAACTGGGGGGCGAGGGGCTGATGGCGGCCATCGCCAAACTCGGCTATGCCACTGAAGATACGATGGTGCAGTTTTTATCGAAGATCTCCCGTCGCCCCCTGGTCGAACTGAGCAGCTTTGACCCCCCTTCCGAAACCTTGGCTTTGATTAAGCCCGAGATCGTCCGCAAGTACACCCTGATCCCCTTCGCCCGGCAGGGCTCGACCCTGGTGGTCGCCACCGCCGACCCCTACAACCTGGCGGCGCTCGACGACCTGAAATTCGCGACCGGCTTCAATATTCAGGTGGTGCTGGCCAAAGAGGGGGAGATCAACGCCACCATTTCACGGCTTTACGGCGATCAAAACGCCTTGCTCGACGACGTGGTGGCCGAATTGGGGGCCGAGGATGTCCAAGTGGTCGATACCACTCAGGAGTTCTCAGTCGACGAGCTGGCCCGGGCTACCGATCAGGCTCCGGTGGTCAAGATCACCCAGTTCATTCTGCTCGACGCCATCAAGCGGGGCGCCTCAGATATTCACATCGAGCCCTACGAGAAGGTGCTGCGGGTGCGGTACCGGATCGACGGGGTGATGCACGAGATGATCCGCCCCCCGCTGCAACTCAAGGACGGCATCATCTCCCGCATCAAGATTTTGGCGAAACTCGACATTTCTGAGCGCCGCTTGCCCCAGGATGGTCGTATTAAACTCAAGATTTCGGCCAAAAAGACGGTCGACTTCCGCGTTTCCATTTTGCCGACCCTCTTCGGCGAGAAAGCGGTGCTGCGCCTGCTCGATCCGAGCAACCTGATGCTCGACATGGCCAAGCTCGGCTACGACCCCGAGCCGCTGGCCTACCTGCAAAAAGCGATTCACGAGCCCTACGGCATGGTGCTGGTCACCGGCCCCACCGGCTCGGGTAAGACGGTGGCCCTCTACTCGGCCCTGTCGGAACTCAACTCCCCCGACGTGAACATCTCCACCGCCGAGGATCCGGTCGAGTTCAACTTCATGGGGATCAACCAGGTCAACGTCCACGCCGACATCGGTCTAACCTTCTCGGCCGCGCTGCGCTCCTTCCTGCGCCAGGATCCCGACATCATCCTCATCGGTGAGATCCGCGACCTCGAAACCGCCGAAATTGGCGTCAAAGCGGCATTGACCGGCCACATGGTCCTCTCCACCCTGCACACCAACGACGCCCCCTCGACCATCACCCGTTTGCAAAACATGGGGATCGAATCCTTCTTGGTCGCCTCGGCGGTCAACCTGATCACCGCACAACGTTTGGGACGACGCATTTGCAGTGAATGCAAGGAGCTCGTCGAAATCCCAGCGGCGGCGCTGATCAACGCCGGGGTCAAGGAGGATGAGGTCGAGGCGTTCAAAGCCTGGCACGGTAAGGGATGCCCCAGGTGCAACGGCACCGGGTATAAAGGGCGGGTCGGCTTCTACCAGGTGATGCCGATGTTTCCGCAAATCCGCGAGGCGGTCCTTAGAGGCGCCAACGCCGACGAGATCGGCAAGATTTCTCAGAGCCTCGGAATTCCCACTTTGCGACAAGCGGCACTGCGCAAGGTCACCGAAGGGGTGACAACCCTGGAAGAGGCCTTGCGTGTGACCTTGGCCGACGATTGACGCCTTATTAAGGAAACGCTGAAAAACCAAAAGTAGGCGCCCCGAGGCGGCGGTGGCTTTTGCTTCGCGTGCAAAATCAGAAGCGCTTCGGCGACGGGGTCGCCTCCTACGACAGATTCGGCGACGGGGTCGCCTCCCACGACAGCGCGCCACTTTGGCAGCCCATCCCTGGGCTGCTTGCAAGCGCTTCATCAATCGGCGCTTACCTTAAGCAACCAAAGGGGTGGCCCGTCGCCTAGCGCGACCACCCAAAGGGGAGTTGAACATGGCAATGTACGAATGGCAGGGCAAAGACCGCAGCGGATCGGTGGTGAAGGGGGAGCTTGAGTCGGTCTCCGAGACCGCCATCCGTGCGACCTTGCGTCGTCAGGGCATCAACCCAACCAAGGTGAAGAAGAAGCCCAAGGAGATCGTGCTGTTCGGCGGCGGCGATAAGGTCTCTGCAGAAGAGTTGGTGATTTTCACCCGCCAGCTGGCCACCATGATCAACGCGGGCCTGCCTTTGATTCAGGGGCTCGAACTGGTGGCGGGGGGAACCCCGGGCAAAGGGATGCAAAACGTTTTGCTCAGCCTTAAGCGCGACATCGAAGAGGGGATGACCTTCTCCGAGGCGCTGCGCAAAAAACCTGACGTCTTCGATAACCTCTTCGTCAACCTGGTCGCCGCCGGTGAGAAGGGGGGTATTCTCGACAACATCCTCAATCGGCTGGCGGTCTACAAAGAAAAGGCGGCCAAGCTTAAAAAGAAGATCAAATCGGCGATGTTCTACCCCATCGCGGTGATCGTGGTCGCCTTCATCGTTACCGCCGTGCTGCTGATTTTCGTGATCCCCAAGTTCGGGGAGATGTTCAAGGACTTCGGCGCCGCGCTGCCCGCCCCCACCCAGTTCGTCATGAACCTCTCCGATATGATGGTGGAATACTGGTACGTCGTCTTCGGTGCCCCCGTCCTGCTTGTTTTTGCCGTCAAAGCCATCGTCAAAACCCCCAAGGGGCGCTACAAGGCGGACAAACTGATGCTCAATGCCCCGGTATTGGGCGACATCATCCGCAAGGCAGCGATTGCCCGTTTCTCATCCACCATGTCGACCATGCTGGCGGCCGGCGTCCCCATGCTCGAAACCCTTGAGACGGTCGCCGTCACCTCCGGCAACCTGATCCTCGAAGAGGCGATTTTCAAGGCACGGGCCGCCATCAGCGAAGGGAAAACCCTGACCGACCCCCTGCGCGACACTGGGGTCTTCCCCCCGATGGTCATTCAGATGATTCAGATCGGCGAGCAGACCGGCGCCATCGATTCGATGCTGGGCAAGGTGGCCGACTTCTACGAAGAGGAGGTCGACACCGCGGTCGACGGTCTGACCTCGCTGCTCGAACCGCTGATTATGGCCTTCCTCGGCGTGGTCATCGGCGGCTTGGTCGTCGCCATGTACCTCCCCGTCTTCCAGATGGGCGCGATCGTCGGCGATTGATCGTCACCCAGCCTTGAGCCCCGGAGTGCGTCCCCACCCCAACGAGTCCGGCGGCGATCTCATCGCCGCCGGACTCGTTCCGCGTCTGAAACGGCTGGTCCTCTACCGACTGATTTTGGGCATCGCCCTGCTGGCGATCTCAAGGAATGCCCCCCAAGAGATCCCTGCGCTGGGGTGGCTGAGCACCTACAGCGCCCTGGCGGTGGCGCTGTTCCTCTTCACCATCATGCACGCCTTCTGGCTCAACCAGGGGCGCTCCCCCCAGCTGAACGCCATCGTGCAGGTCGCGGGCGACCTGGTCTTTATCGCCCTGTTGCAAATCGTCAGCGGCCAAGTTGATTCTTATTACCGCTTTCTTTTCGGCCTGGAGGTCGCGGTTGCCGCCTTCCTTGGCGGACGTAGGCTGGCGTTATGGGCCGCCCTGGGGGCGGGGGTCGCCCTGGTCGGGATCATCTGGGCCGACCTCGCCGGGGCCGACTGGATCAGCGTTTCGTTCGTGCGTGGCCTGCTGATTCAATTGCTGGGGCTGGTCTTGATCGCCCTGCTGGCCGGCACTTTGTCGGAGCGAGCCAACAAAGCCGAATGGGAGGCGCGCCAGGCGCTACGCGAACAAGACCGCCTGGTGAGCATTCAGGCGGCCATTCTCGACCACTCCCCCCAGGCGACCCTGGCCATCGACGCGCAAGGCGTCATCCGCTTTGCCAATCCCGCCGCCTTGGCCCTTTTTCCCTCCCCCATCGGTCAATCCCTCTTCAACCTCGACCCCCAGTTGGCCGCCATGTGCGACCACCATTCCAGCGGACGCAATTGGTTGGAGGAGGAGCGGGGCCGTTTTGTGGGCGACAACCTCTTCGAGGAGCGGATCGTCATTGCCCCGGTGTTGCAGGGTTGGCGATTGATCCTGATTTTCGATCTGACCTTGCAGCGGCAGCAGACCGCCCTGCTCAAACGCAGCGAACAACTGGCTTGGCTGGGGCAGATGTCGGCGGCATTGGCCCACGAAATCCGCAATCCCCTGGCCACCATCGACCAAGGGGCGCACCTCATTCAACACACCGATACCGAGGAGGAACGGCTGGAGCTGTCGCAAATCATCCACGCCGAGGTCGCCCGCCTCAGCCGCCTGGTCGATCAATACCTCTTCCTCTCGCGCCCCCATCGCGGCCACCCCTTTGAACCGGCAGGACCACTGTTGACCCGAACGCTGGAGTCGATTCGCCAAGCCTTCGGCGCCCGCATGACCCTGCATGCCGAGATCGACCCAGAACTGTCGCTACCGCTCAACGAAGACAGCGCCGCCCAGATCTTGTGGAACATGGCCCGCAATGCCCGCGAGCTCACCCCCGAACTGCACAATCTGTGGATCCGGGCCGAAATGGGGGCGGAGGGGCCAACCTTGATCGTCGAAGACGACGGCCCCGGGATTCCCCCCAAGGTGCGTTCCAAGGTCTTCGAGCCCTTCGTCTCGGGCCGCACCAGCGGTACCGGCCTGGGATTATCGGTGGTTGCCAGCATCGTCGAAGCGGGGCATGGCAGGATTGAGGCCACCGACCGTCCCGGTGGCGGCGCCCGTTTTATCATGACCTGGCCCCCTCCCCCCCCATCAGCGACAACGCCGGTTGTCTCCTGAGCCGACCCTAACCACAATCGAGCCATGGCCGATCTCATTCTCGTCGACGACGAACCCAACCTGCGCAAACTCCTCACCCGTTCCCTGCAACGGGCGGGGCACGAGGTGCGCGAAGCCGGGACGCTGGCCCAGGCCCGCGAACTGTGGCACCACCACCCCGCCGGAGCGGTCATCACCGACCTGCGCCTGCCCGACGGCGAGGGGTTGGAGCTGCTCAACATCGTCCCCGCCGACCAAATGATCCTGATGACCGCCTACGCCTCGCCCGAGATTCTCAACCGAGCTTATGAGGTCGGGTGCCGCGCCTGCCTGATCAAACCGCTCGATCCCGGTTCACTCCTCTCGGCCTTGGATCAGATCGAAAGCAGCGGCGGTGATATCCCCCAAGAAACGGTCGACGATTCAGACCGCTTCGGCCCCTTGATCGGGCGCAGCCCCGCCATGCGGGGGCTGTTCAACGCCATGGTTCCGGCGGCTCGGGGACAAACGGCGCTGTTGATTACCGGCCCCACCGGCTCGGGCAAAGAGCTGGTCGCCCAAACCCTGCATGCCATCTCACCACGCAACAAAGGGCCGTTTATCCCCATCAACTGCGGCGCCATTCCCTCGGAGCTGGTCGAATCGGAGCTCTTCGGCCACATGCGCGGTGCCTTCTCGGGGGCCGACCGGGACCGCCCCGGTTTGGTCGCCGCCGCCGAGGGGGGGACCCTCTTCCTCGACGAAATCGGCGATCTGCCCCTACCGGCCCAGGTCAAAATGCTGCGGCTGTTGCAAGAGCGGACCATCCGCCCGGTCGGCGGCACCAAGGATCGCTTGGTCGACGTGCGCATCATCGCCGCCACCCACCGCAACCTGGGCGAACTGGTGCGGCAGGGACGCTTCCGCGAAGACCTCTTCTTCCGGCTCAACGTCATCGAACTGCATCTACCCCCGTTGAGCGAGCGGCGCGACGACATCCCGCTGCTGGTCCATCACATCCTGCAAAAAATCAGGGACCGGGGTGGCCCCGACCGTATCGCCTCCCCCGAACTGATGGCTCAGCTGCAAAATCGCCCCTGGCCCGGCAACGTGCGCGAGCTCGAAAACACCCTGGAGCGGCTGGCCGCCATGACCCCCGGTCGCCTGATCCCCCCGATGGGGGAAGGGCTCGATCCGGTGCAGGCCGGGGAGTTGGGGCTCCCCCCCCTGAAAGAGGAGGGGATGGATCTCGAAAAGCTGCTCGACCGCATCGAATACCACTACCTCTCCGAGGCGCTGAAAATCACCGGCGGCCACAAGCAAAACGCCGCCGCTCTGCTGGGGCTGACCTTCCGCTCCTTCCGCTATCGCCTGAAAAAATTCGAGGATCAAGACTGAAGTGGCCCAACTCGATTTGATCTTCGTCTTCCCGGTGTTTGGTCTGCTGATCGGCAGCTTCCTCAACGTGGTGATCTACCGTCTGCCCGAGGGGATCTCCATCGTCACCCCCCCCTCGCGCTGTCCCAGCTGCGCCAATCGAATCGCCTGGTACGACAACATTCCGATCCTGAGCTGGTTGATTTTGCGGGGCAAATGCCGCAACTGCGGCCACCCCATCGCCTGGCGCTATCCACTGGTCGAGGGGCTTAACGGGCTGCTTTGGGCCGCTGCGGCGCTGCGTTTCGGCGATCCCTGGGTGGCGTTGATGATGGCGATGCTGTTCAGCTCCTTGGTGGTTCTGACCTTCATCGACCTGGATCACATGATCCTGCCCAATGTCATCACCTATCCCGGCATCGTGGTTGCGGCGATTGCGCCTTGGCTGACCGACTGGATCGAATGGCAACAATGTCTGCTCGGCATCCTCATCGGAGGCGGCGTCCCCGCCTTCATCCGCTGGCTCTACGGGGTAATCCGCAAACAGGAGGGGATGGGGCTGGGCGACATCAAATTGCTGGGGATGCTGGGGGGATTTCTCGGGCCGATGGGGGCGATCTGGGCTTTGATGGCCGGCTCCATCGCCGGATCGGTGATCGCCATCGGCATCATGGCCGCTACCAAGGGCGAAAAGGGGCGGATGATCCCCTTCGGACCCTTCCTCGCCCTGGGGGCCTTGATTGTGCTGCTGGTCGACGGTCCTTGGTCACCCTGGATGCCGGGCTTCGGATCATGAATTCCGCTCTGCGCTCATGGGCCCTGCTGCTCGCCTTGCTTGGATTGGGGCTGAACACCCCCTTCGCTCCGGCCCGCGCCGACAGCGTCGAAAACATGCACCTGCTGCACCGGGCGATGATGCACCAGCGCACCCATCCCACCGTCGCCACCGACCTGCCCGAACCGTTTAAGGTGTTGCTCGGCCAGGGGGATTGGGGGGGCTGGATGGGGCTGCTCGACAGCTGGGGGATGGATTTCAATGCCGCCTTTCGCGACTTCGACCCCAGCGACGGCGAGGTGCTCATCATCGGCGGAACGCTGTGGGATGAGCACCGGCCGGTGCTGGTGCTGCGCGCCTCCGACTACCGGCTGCTGGCGCTGCGTTACCCGCTGGAGAGTGCCCCTGAACCAACGCCCACCCCTTCCGACGATTCAGTCCCCTTCCCTCTTGCCCTTGAGGACAACCCGCCCCAGAACGACCCTGGAACGAACGCGGAAACCGACATCCCCCCGGCAAACCAAGAGGAGTCGCCGACTTGGCATTGGGCCACGGTCGAGATCCATTACAACGCCGAGGGGCGGGCCGACGGCTTGACCCCTGGCTGGTGGCCCCCCAAGCCGGTGATCGAGGAACCGCCCCCCGCAATCCCCGACCCCCTCCCTGGCGACGCCGACCCGACTCCACCCCCCACCCCGAACGAGAAAGCCCCCTGATGGCGGTCACCGTCGTCGGCCTGACCGGAGGGCTCGCCTCGGGCAAAAGCACGGTGGAGCGGATGCTGGCCGAGGCGGGATGGGTGGTCTGCGACGCCGATCGGGCGGCCCGCGCCGTGGTTGCGCCAGGCAGCGCAGGCTTGGCGGCGCTGGTCGCCGCCTTCGGGGCGGACATCCTGCACCCCGATGGCGGATTGGATCGGGCCAAGTTACGAGAAATGCTGATCCAATCCCCCCAGGTTCAAGCCCAGGTCGAGGCAATCCTTCACCCCTTGATTTTCGCTTTTGAAGAGGCGCTCATCGCCGCCGCCGCAAAAGCCAACCCCGACACCCTCGTGGTCCGCAGCGCCCCCTTGATGATCGAGGCGGGCAGCCACACCCGTTGCCATACCTTGGTGGTGGTCGATGTGGATGAAGAGCGCGCCGTGCGTCGGGCGGTGGCGCGAGGGATGGATGAAACCCAGGCGCGGGGACTGCTGGCGCGGCAGATGGGGCTGGCCGAAAAACGGCTGCATGCCGACTTGGTCATCGACAATCGGGGGGGGCTTGAGGCTTTGCGACGGCAGGTTGAGGGGTTGATCGCCCGGTTTGCGCCGGATTGAGTCCCCCATTGAAGACCCACACGCCCCACATAAAAAAAGGCCGGGATCGCTCCCGGCCTTTTTCATTGCGGCGCTAAACCCGGCGACCTTATTCGGCGGCCTTGTGGGCCCGCTTACGCTCGTGCTCAAGCAAGAAGCGTTTGCGCAGGCGAATGGTCTTAGGGGTGACCTCGACCAGCTCGTCGTCGCCGATCAGCTCGATGGCCCGCTCCAGATTGAGCTCGATCTTGGGGGTCAAACGGACCGCTTCGTCGGTGCCCGAGGCCCGCATGTTGGTCAGCTTCTTCCCCTTCAAGGGGTTCACCACCAGATCGTTGTCGCGGGTGTGCAGCCCGATCAGCATCCCCTCGTAAACCTGCTCGCCGGGGCCAACGAAGTGGCGGCCACGGTCTTCAAGGTTCCACAAGGCAAAGGCGACCGTCTCGCCATCGAAGCCGGAGATCTGCACCCCGTGGGCGCGGGTCGGCAAGGGGCCGAGGTAGGGGCCGTAGTGGCTGAAGATGTGGCTCATCTGAGCCTCACCCTGAGTGGCGGTGAGCATGTCGGTGGTCAGACCGAGCAGGCCACGGGCCGGGACGTCGAAGACCATCCGTATCTGACCCACAGTCAAGGGGGTCATCTCTTTCATCTCGGCGCGCCGGGGGCCGAGTAGCTCCATCACGGGGCCCGACTTGGTGTCGGGGACGTCGACGGTCAGCTCTTCGTAGGGCTCTTCACGCACGCCGGTCTGGTCGTTGACCCGGATGATCACCCGGGGGCGGCTGACCGCCAGCTCGAACCCTTCGCGGCGCATCGTCTCGATCAAGACCGACAAATGCAGCTCGCCGCGACCGTGCACCTTGAAAACCTCGGGACGGTCGGTGTCTTCGACCTTCAACGCCACGTTGACCGTCGCCTCTTTAATCAGGCGGTCGCGAATCTGCCGCGAGGTCACGAACTTGCCTTCACGACCCGCCAAGGGGGAGTCGTTGACCATGAACTCCATGGTCAGGGTCGGGGCGTCGACCGCGATGGGGGGATGGGGCTCGACCGCTTCGGGCGAACACAGGGTCTCCCCCACCTCGACGAAGATCCCCGAAATCGAAACGATCTCACCGGCGCCGGCCGACTCAACGGCGGTGCGGGCCAACCCCTGGCTGGTCATCACCTGAACGACGCGGCCATTGGCCTCGCGGGCCAAGCCACAAACCTTCACCTGGGTGCCGGTTTTGACGGTGCCCCGGTCGATGCGGCCCACCGCCAGCAGCCCCAGATGGGGATCGGAACCCAAGGTCACCACCTGCATGCGGAAGGGGCCCTCGGGATCGCCTCCGGGGGAGGGAACGTGGCGGGAAATCATCCGGAACAAAGGCTGCAAATCGCCGCCGCCCGCATCGGCGCTCTCGGCCATCCAACCATCGCGGGCCGCGCCATAGATCACCGGGAAGTCGCACTGCTCGTCGGTGGCGCCCAGCGCGACGAAGAGATCGAAGACCTGATCGATCACCCAGTCGGGACGGGCGCAGGGGCGGTCGACCTTGTTGACCACCACGATGGGGCGCAGACCACGAGCCAGCGCCTTGGTCAGCACGAAGCGGGTCTGGGGCATCGGCCCTTCGCAGGCGTCGACCAGCAGCAGGCAGCCATCGACCATCGACATCACCCGCTCCACCTCGCCACCAAAGTCGGCGTGGCCGGGGGTGTCGACGATCTGCACCCGGATGTCTTCCCAGTCGACCGAGGTGGTCTTGGAGAGAATCGTGATGCCCCGCTCCTTTTCGAGGTCCATGGAGTCCATGGCCCGCTCCGCCACCTGCTGGTGGGCGGCGACGGAACGCGACTGTTTGAGCATGGCATCGACCAGGGTGGTTTTGCCGTGGTCAACGTGGGCGATGATGGCGATGTTGCGCAGCTGCGAGGGGTTCATGACGGCCTAAATCCTAAGAAAATCGGGGGGTCGGACGTGGGGTCCGGCAAAATGGGGCGGGATCATAGTCGAAGAGGCGGGCAAATGCTTGTGAAGATTGGGAAAGGTGGAATCTGGTTTGTGTACGACGGCATTCACCTGACACCGTACCCTGGCCGCAGTTTTCTTCCCCCCTCCCCTTATGACTCTAACCCGACCTTCTCATAAATTTCATCCCGCCCTCGCTTGTTCTCGGGCCGCACCGGAGTTTTTGATCGCTTGAACGTAAGCACGGCTACGCCACTCGCTCACTAACCAGAAACGGAACATGGTCGCGTCTTGACATGCCACTTTTCCGGTCCGCCCCAGTTGAATTCCCACCCTCGCAGCCCTAAGGTCGCGACATTCCATCCCCTTCATGCCGGAGGTGCAAACCATGCAAATCGCCACGGGTAAGGTTGTCGGAGGTAAGGTGGTGGTCGAGGGGCTGTCGTTAAGCGAGGGCGAGGTGGTCACGATCATCTCCCACGAAGACGAGTCGGCCATCACCCTCTCCCCTGCCGAGGAGGCGGAATTGCTTGAAGCCATCGCCGAAGCGGAGCGGGGCGATACCATCTCCGCCGAGGAACTGCTCGCCCGCCTGAGACGCGCCGGTTAAAGCCGTGTCGCTTCGGCTGCGAATCACCCGACGTGCCGCCGCGCAGATCGAAACGGCGGCGGCTTGGTGGATGCAGCACCGTCCCCTCGCCCCCCACGCCTTCACCGACGACCTTGAAGCCGCATTCGACCTTCTGCTGCGCCAGCCTGGAGCCGGAACACCCATCGCCAACGTCCCACTGGTCGGGGTACGACGGCTGAATCTGGGACGCATCCGTTACTACCTCTACTACCGCGCCCAACAAAAGGAATTGGTGGTGCTTGCCCTTTGGCACACCTCGCGTCGCGGTCTGCCCCCCTTGTAAGCCATGTCCGAATCCACCATCACCGCTCAGACCATCCGCACCCTCTATACCCCCCTCGACCCCATCGGATTCCTGGGCGCGGGCAGGGGGTACCGCCGTCCCGGTTATTCCCCCGAGGAGAGCGCCGCCATGCGGGCGGTCGAGCGGTTGGCGCAAGAGGGGGGGCTGGCGACGCGGTGGGACGGGGTGGGTAATCTGATCGTCGAGCTGCCGGGCACTGCCGAACAAGAGGGATGGGTCGAGACCGGCTCCCACCTCGACACCGTGCCGGGGGGTGGGAATTACGACGGGGCGGCGGGGGTGGTGGCGGGATTGGCGATGTTGCTCGCCGTCCGGCGGGCCGGATTGCGCTTGGACCGAGGGCTGCGGCTGCGGGTGTGGCGGGGGGAGGAGTCCGCCACCTTCGGGGCGGTGTCGCTGGGCAGCCGCGCCGCCTTCGGTTTGCTCCCGCCCGAAACCTTGGATGCGACCTACCAAGGGCAAACCCTGCGCGAGGCGATGGCGCGGGAGGAGGGGCATCCCGACTGGGTGGCAGCGGGGCATCCCGCTATCGACGCAGCCGAACGGGACGGGATCGCCGCCTATGTCGAGCTGCACATTGAGCAGGGGCGGGTGCTCGAACAAGCCGGGATCGACCTGGGGATCGTCACCGGGATTCGCGGTTCTGTGCGCTCTTGGGTGCGGGTGCGGGGGCGCTTCGACCACTCTGGGGCGACCCCGATGGGGACGGCGTACCGCAACGATGTGAATCTGGCCATCGCCCACATGCAGGTGGCGCTCGACGAATTGCTGCAGCGCCAGGGGGCGGTCGATCTGGTGCAAACCGTCGGGGTGGTCAACAGCCATCCCGACCAGAGCGCCCTGATGGCCGAGGTCGGCGACAACGCCATCGCCAAGGTGAGCGGTGCGGGGTATTTCTCGCATGAGGTGCGCAGTTGCTCAGGCGCGTTGGCCGAGGATTTCGCCCAGGCCGCCTTCGGGGTGATCCGTCAGGTGGCCGAACGATTCGGGGTCGCGGTCGAGATCGAGACCTTCAGCCGTTTGCCGGGAATCGAAACGCTCGACCGGTCGGTGCAGTCGATTTTGGAGGCCGCTTGCAGGGGGTCAGGGGCAAACTGCCAAAAACTTTCCAGCGGGGCGTGGCACGACGCGGCGGTGGTGGCGGGGGTGCGGCGCTCGGATGGTTCGCCCATCCCGGTCGGGATGCTCTTCATCCCTTGCCGGGATGGGATCAGCCACAACCCAGCGGAATTGGCCTCGGACCGGCAGATTGCGGTGGGGGCGAATGTGTTGCTACGGGCGATGGTGGGGTTGGCGCAGGGGTGACCCTCGGCCCAAATCCAACCGCCCTCCTCCGCCCAACCACCCTTCACCCTAACCCCCTCCCCAGGCCTGGGGAGAGGGGATATTCGCGCCACCGGATCGAGGCCCCCCCTCGCCCCCTCAGGGGGAGAGGGTCGGGGTGAGGGGGCCACCCTACCGGGAAGACTGGTGGTTTCGGGTGGGCTTTGGGGGCCGTATGCCCCCTTCGGGCGGCTTGCTCCGTCGTCTGCGCCGTTCTTCCCCGACCAAAAGGCGGCCACGACGGAGCGTGGCCCTCCAAAAGCCTCCGACCCTGCTACCATCGCCGCCCCGCCCCCCAACCCAAGGCCCAGCGCATGAACGACAACCCCCAACCCAACAACCCGCTGCACGGCGTCACCCTGGAGCAGATTGTCGTCGCCCTGGTCGTGTATTACGGCTGGGAGGGGCTGGGGCGGCGGATCGACATTCGCTGCTTCAACGACAACCCCTCGGTGCAGTCGAGCCTGAAGTTTTTGCGCAAAACCCCGTGGGCCCGCACCAAGGTCGAGGGGCTTTACATCGCCATGTTGGGGCACGGCAAACGGTAGAAGGTGCATGGCGGTGTTCTGAGGAGACGCGCCGCATCCCATCCCCACCTCCCTCGCCCCCAAAAAAGAAGGGCCACGACACAGCGTGGCCCTCCAACCCTCCACCCCACATCCCGCACGCTTTCAGTCCAAATACCCCTCCTTCCCCGGTGCATAGAAGGTGCTCGGATCGGCCTGGGCCAACTCAGCCCCGCTTTGCAGCTTGACGACCAAGTCGGCGTTGGCGATGAAGGGGCGGCCAAAGGCGACCAGATCCCCTTTGCCCGCGTCGAGGTCGGCGTTGGCCCGCACGGCGTCGTACCCCCCCGAAAGGATGTAACGGCCTTTGAAACGGTCCCGAATCATCGCCGTGACGGCCGGATCAAGCGGCGGCGCCCCCATCGAGCTGTGATCGACCACGTGGATGTAGACCAACCCCAACGCGCTCAGCTCGGCGACCAACGCCTCGTACATCGCCACCATCTCGGGGTCGGGGGTCATGCCGTTGAAAACCCCGAAGGGGGAGATCCGCATCCCGACCTTGTCGGCGCCGATGGCGGCGACGCAGCCCTTGGCGACCGCCACCGCAAAGCGGATGCGGTTTTCGATGCTACCGCCCCAGCGGTCGTCGCGCCGGTTCGAGGCGGTGTTGAGAAACTGGTCGATCAAATAGCCGTTGGCGCCGTGCAGCTCGACCCCATCCAGCCCCGCCTCGACGGCGCAGCGGGCGGCGTGGGCGTACTCCTCGACGGTAGCCAGTATTTGCGCCTCACTCATCGCCTCGGGGGTGGCGTTGGGCTGCATCCCGGCGCCGTCGGTCCACATCTCGCCCGGCGCCGGAAGCGCCGAGGGGGCAACCAGCTTGGCCCCCTCGGGCAGGTTGGTCGCATGGCCGACCCGACCCGAGTGCATCAACTGCACAAACATCCGCCCCCCCGCGCCGTGCACCGCCTCGGCCACCTGCCGCCACCCCTCCACTTGCTCGGGGGAATAGATCCCCGGCACTCGGGCGTAGCCCAGACCGTTGGGCGACGGCGAGGCCCCCTCGGTGACGATCAACCCGGCATCGGCGCGGCGCCGGTAGTGCTCGGCAATCATGGCGTTGGGGGTGTTGCCGAGGGCGCGGCAGCGGGTCATGGGGGCCATGACGACGCGGTTTTTTAGCTCGATGGCCCCCAGTTGAATCGGAGTGAAGAGGGTGTTGGACATGGACGACTCCTTGTGGGCAAACGGTGGCGGCCCGAAACGGGCAAAAACTGGGGGACGAGCATAGACAACCGGGCAAGCGTCGGCACCCCCTACCCCCCGCCTCGCCCAGCCGTTAGCCTAAGGAAGCGCTGATTTAATAGCGCTTCCGAGCGGCCCAGGGATGGGCCGCCAAAATCAGGAACGTAAGCGACCGATTTTGAAAGCGCAGCCAAAACGACGCCGCCTCAAGGCGCCTACTTTTGGTTTTGGCGAAGCGTGCCGATTCATAGGCAGGAGGCCTTGAATCAGCATTTCCCTAATCGCTCCCGAGGAATCTGCCTAAGGAGGCACGTATGGAATCGCACCGCCGCTCCCCCCTGTTCGCCGCCGCCGCCCTGGTGATCGTCATCGCCGGGATGAAGGCGGCCGCTCCGCTGCTCATCCCCTTTTTGCTCGCCCTGGCGCTGGCCATCGTCGCCGCCCCCGCCCTCTTTGCCCTGGAGCGCAAGGGGCTGGGGACCGGATCGGCGCTATCGCTGGTGATCCTGGGGATCCTGCTGGCGGGGGGATTGGTGACGGCGCTGGCGGGCAGCTCCCTCGACAACCTAATCCGCGACCTGCCGACCTACCAGGAGCGACTGCGCCACGATACCGGAGGGCTGATCGACTGGGCGGCGGGGATGGGGATCGAGGTCTCCAAGGCGCGGATGTTGGAGCTGCTCGATCCGGGGGCGGCGATGAAGCTGGCGACCTCGATGCTCTCGGGATTGGGCGGCGTGCTCACCAACGCCTTTTTGATTTTGCTCACCGTCATCTTCTTGCTGCTGGAGGCGGCCCATCTTCCCGCCAAGCTACGGGCCGGCATGTCGGATGCCCAGGGGTCGCTCGACCGCTTCGAAACCATCGCCGCCCAGGTGCAGCATTACGTGGCGCTCAAGACCGCCACCAGCCTGGCGACCGGGGTGCTGGTCACCGGATTTCTGGCGCTGCTCGGGGTCGACTACGCGGTGCTCTGGGGGGTGCTGGCTTTCCTGCTCAATTTCGTCCCCAACATCGGCTCGATCCTCGCCGCCGTCCCCGCCATCCTCATCGCCTACCTGCAACTCGGCCCCAGCACCGCCCTGGGGGCGACGGCCGGATACCTGGCGATCAACACCGTGATCGGCAACGTGGTCGAACCCAAGGTGATGGGTCAGGGGCTGGGGCTTTCGACCCTGGTGGTGTTTTTGTCGTTGGTCTTCTGGGGCTGGGTGCTGGGACCGGTGGGGATGCTGCTCTCGGTGCCGCTGACCATGGTGGTCAAGATCGCCCTGGATGCCGGGGAATCGACCCGCTGGTTGGCGATTGCATTGGGGGCGGGGGTGGCGGCGCAGAAATCGGAGCCGCAGGGGTGAGCGCCTGCTTCAATCGGATGGATTCGGCTGTTGTGCTTGCCAACCCTCCCCCCAACCCCGCCTGACATGCCCACCCTCTCCTTCCCCGGTTTCGACCCCCAGCAGACCCCCGGCCTGAGCCGGGCCGAGGCGGCCGCCCGGCTGACGCGACACGGTCCCAATGAACTCCCCTCCGCCAAGCCCCGCGCCACTCTGATCATCGCCCTGGCGGTGGTGCGCGAACCGATGTTTGTGCTGCTGGTTGCCTGCGGCCTGCTTTATCTGGCCCTGGGCGATCCCGGCGAGGCGGCGATGCTGCTCGGCTTCGTCGTCGTCGTGGTCGCCATCACCCTGATCCAAGAACGCAAAACCGAACGGGCGCTGGCGGCGCTGCGCGATCTGGCCTCCCCCCGCGCCCTGGTCATTCGGGACGGGGAGGCGCTGCGTATTCCGGGGCGGGAGGTGGTCCCCGGCGATTGGGTGGTGCTGGCCGAGGGGGATCGCATCCCCGCCGACGGGGTGATGCGCTGGGGGCTGAATCTGAGCGTCGACGAATCGCTGCTCACCGGCGAATCGGTGCCGGTGCGCAAACAGGCGACCCGGGACGACCCGCCCCCACAAGCGCCGGGGGGGGACGACCTGCCCTTCGTCTATTCGGGGGGGCTGGTGGTGCAGGGGCTGGGGATCGCCGAAGTCGCCGCCACCGGCCTTGAGACCGCCATGGGGAAGATCGGGGTGCAGTTGCAAACCCTGAGCGAGGAGCCGACCCCGCTGCAAAAAGAGATTGGACGGGTGGTGCGGCTGCTCGCCAGCGCCGGGGCGCTGCTCTGCCTGGCCCTGACCCTGGGCTACGGCTGGGTCCGGGGCGATCTGCTCCAGGGGCTGCTGGCGGGGCTGACCCTGGCGATGGCGATCCTCCCCGAGGAGTTCCCGGTGGTCCTCACCGTCTTTCTCGCCCTGGGGGCGTGGCGGATTTCGAAAAGCCGGGTGCTGACCCGGCGGATGCCGGCGGTCGAAACCCTGGGGGCCGCCACGGTGCTGTGCGTCGACAAAACCGGCACCCTGACCGAAAACCGGATGCGGCTCGCCGCTCTAGAGGTCGAGGGGGAGCGCTGCGACCCGACGGGCGACGGCCTGCCCGAGCGCTTCCACCCGCTGGTCGAGTTCGCCGTCCTCGCCAGCCTGCGCGACCCCTTCGACCCGATGGAGCGGGCGATCCGCAGCCAAGGGGAAGAATGGCTGGCCGCCAGCGAGCACCTGCACCACAGCTGGGAGATGGTGCAGGAGTACCCACTGACCCCCGAATTGCTGGCGCTCTCGCGGGTGTGGCGGGCACAGGGGGGGGCGTTGACCGTGGCGGCCAAGGGGGCCCCCGAGGCGGTCGCCGACCTGTGCCACCTGTCGGCCGAGGCGCGCAGCGCCCTCGACGCACGGGTCGAAACCCTGGCCCGCGAGGGCCTGCGGGTGCTGGGGGTGGCGCGCGCCGCCATCGCGGGGTGCGACCTACCGGAGCATCAACACGCCTTCGATTTTGAATTCTTGGGATTGATCGCCCTGGCTGACCCGCTGCGCGACTCGGTGCCCGCAGCGGTCGCCGCCTGTTTAGAGGCGGGGGTGCGGGTGGTGATGATCACCGGCGACTACCCCGCCACCGCCAAGGCAATCGCCCAGGGGGCGGGACTTCCCCATGAGGCGAAGATCCTCACCGGCCCCGAGATCGAAACCCTCGACGCGGCCCAGTTGCAGGCCCGAATGTCGACGGTCGGCATCGTCGCCCGGGCCGTCCCCGAACATAAACTGCGCATCGTCCGGGCGCTCCAGGGGGCGGGGGAGGTGGTCGCCATGACGGGGGACGGGGTCAACGACGCCCCGGCCCTGAAGGCGGCCCACATCGGGGTGGCGATGGGAGGACGGGGGAGCGATGTGGCCCGCGAAAGCGCCGGGCTGGTGCTGCTCGACGACGACTTTGCATCCATCGTCCGGGCGGTGGCGCTCGGACGGCGGATCCACGCCAACCTGCGCAAGGCGATGGCCTTCATCCTGGCGGTCCACGTCCCCATCGTCGGGCTGTCGTTGCTGCCGGTGGCGCTGGGTTGGCCGCTGCTGCTGGCTCCGGTCCACATCCTGTTTTTGGAGCTGATCATCGACCCGGCCTGCTCGATCGCCTTCGAGGCGGAGCCGGGCAGCCGCGCCTTGATGCGACGCCCCCCCCGCGATCCCAACGCCCCCCTCTTCGACCGGCGCATGGTCCTCATCGCCCTGTTGCAGGGGTTGGGGGTGTTGGCGGTGGCGCTGGGACTCTTCGCCTGGGGCTGGCTCCAGGGCCGCCCCGAGGACGAGGCGAGAACGCTGGCCTTCACCGCCCTGGTGGCGGGCAACCTGGGGCTGATCCTCACCAACCGCTCCTGGTCGGGGAGCTTCTGGACGGCGCTGCGTCGGCCCAACCCCGCCCTGTGGTGGGTGGTGGGGGGAACCCTGACGGCGCTGGGAGTGGTGCTTTTCATCCCCCCGGTCACCGCCCTGTTCCACCTGGCCCCCCTGACCCTCCCCGAGCTGATGTTGTCTGTGGCTGCGGGAGGCGGCTCCCTGCTCTGGTTCGAACTCTACAAACCACTGCGTCGCACCCACTTCGTTTAAGGAAGCGCCGATTGATTAGCGCTTCCGGGCGGCCCACGGATGGGCCGCCAAAATGGTGCACCGTCGTAGGAGGCGACCCGTCGCCGAAGCTCTGCCGATGTTGCAAACGAAGCAAAAACCATCGCCGCCTCATGGCGCCTACTTTTGGTTTTTGCGTAGCGTCGCTGAAAAAGGCAGGAGGCCTTTAATCAGCGTTTCCTTTGTGATATTTGACGTAGACCCAATGGTCCCATGCTCGGCTGAGGTGGAAGTTTACCTCGGACTGGCCCCGATATTCCCACCATCGACCGGAATCGTCGCCCCAGTGGTTTTGAGGGCGGTGGCCAAATAGAGGAAGGCCTCGGCCACATCCCCCGCCGTCACCTCGCGGCTGAGCATGTTGCCCCGGAAGTACTGATCCTCGCTTAAACCCCGCGCCTTCAAGCGCTCCTCCAGCACCCCGCCGCCGAAGAGCTGAGTGCGCACCCGGTCGGCGTTGACCGCCCCGGTGCGAATGCCATCGGCGGCGTAGTCGACCGCGTACTGCTTCATCAAGGTCACCACCGCCCCCTTGGGAACCGAGTAGGGGCCGAAGTCGGGGCCGGGGGTGAAGGAGGACTTGCTGGCGTTGAAGAGCAAAAAGCCCCCCGTCCCCTGCCCCTTCATCACCCGGGTGGCGGCGGCGGCGACCCATTGGTGGGAGAGCCAGTTGAGCTCCAGCGATTGGCGGATCAGCGCCTCGCTCGCCTCGGCCAGCGGAGCGCTCCAGGCTTTTCCTGCATTTGAAATCACCCCGTCGATGCCGCCATAGCGGCGCACAATCTGCTCCACCTCCCCCTCGACCGCGCCCCGTTCAGTGACGTCAACCCGTTCGACCCAGGCGACGCCGGGCGACCTGAGCGAAAGCCGGGTGCGCTCCAGCCCCTCGGGGTCGATGTCCCACAGCGCCACCACCGCCCCCTGCGCCTCGAAAACCCTCGCCGTCTCGGCGCCGATGCCGCTCCCCGCTCCGGTCACCAACACCACCTGACCCGCCAAAGGCTTGGGCGGATTTTTGCCCAGCTTGGCCTGTTCCAGCGACCAGTACTCCATGTCGAACAGATCGAGCTCCCCCAACGGTTCATAGCGCCCGACCGACTCGGCAGCGGTGATGACCTCGATGGTGTGGCGGTAAAGGTCGGCGGCGATGGCGGCATCCTTTGGGGTCGCCCCCACCGTCACCATCCCGACCTCGGGAATCAAAATCACCCTTGGAATCACATCCAGCATGGTCCGCTCCACCCCACGAGCGGCGGCGCAGCGCTCGAAGCGGGCGCGGTACTCGGCCCCATAGGCGGCGACCGTCTCCTCCACCCGGCTTTCGATCCCGTTATCGAAGGCCCAGGGCAAATCGTCGAGGATCAGCGGCAACGGCTTGGTGCGGATGACGTGGTCGGGGGTGATGGGGCCGCGCTGGCCGATCTGTTTGAGATCGGGGCGATGGATGAAAGCCAGCGTCGCTTCGCTGTCGTCGAGCGCCAAAGCCCAGCGGCGATAACTGCCCTCCTCGTCGCCCGGAAGCGACAGGGCGCCGCGCAGGATGGGGAGCAGGCGGTGGATCCGCTCGGGGGCGGCATGGGGCACCCCGTTGGTTGCCGCCGGTTTACGCACCTCAAGGTAGACCTCGGCCCGACCGATGGCGGTCGCCATCCGCTCAAAGCTCTGCCGGGCGCTATCGCCGAAGGTGAAAATGCCGTGTTTGAGCAGGATCAACCCCTCAACCTCGGGGTTGGCATCGAAAACCTCGGCAGCCCGTTTGGCGAGCGCAAAACCGGGCATGATGTAGTCGACGATTCCAAAGCGATCCCCGAACAAATCGCGGATGAGCGCTTCGCCGTTGGGTTGATCGACCAGGGCGAGGATGGCGTCGGCGTGGGTGTGGTCGATGAAGCGGTGGGGCAAAAAGGCGTGGAGCAGGGTTTCAACCGAGGGATTGGGGGCGGTGGCGTCGAGCAGGTTGATCCGCTGCTGGTTGACCATCGCCTCGTCGCTTAAGCCCCCGAGCGCCCGAAGTTTGCGCAGCGGATTCAGCCGCACCGCCGGATGCCCTTGGGGTTCGATGGTGGCCAGATCCCAGCCCGACCCTTTGACGTAGAGCACCTCGACCTCATCCCCGGTCAGGTCGTGCGCCACCCCCTTGACCGAGGTGTTGCCGCCACCGTGCAGCACCCAGCTCGGATCGCGCCCCAAAAGCCGGGCAGAGTAGGTGCGCAGCGCCAGATCGGCGGGAATATCTTGGGCGCCATACTGGGCCACCAGGGCCTGGGCGTCGTCTTCGGACCAAGTCGTCACGTCGGGTCACCTTGGGGTCGAAAGGGGCAAGCAAAAGCGGGGGGCAAGGATAGGGGCAACCGGGCACTTCGGGGAGGTCGAACGGCACAACAACAGGGGGGCTTACCGCCCCCCTTCAAACTACGCCACAGGAAACAACGTCGCCAACGGCTGGGGCCGCCCCAAAAAGAACCCTTGGGCGGCGTCGACCCCCAGGTCGTGCAGATCCTCGAACACCCCCTGCTCCTCGACAAACTCGGCAATGGTCAAAATCCCCATCGCGCGGGCGATGCGGCAGGCGGCGTCGACCATGGTGCGGTCGACCGGGTCGGTCAGAATCCCCTGCACAAACGAGCCGTCGATCTTCAAAAAATCGACCGGCAGGTTTTTGAGGTAGGCGAACGAGGCCATTCCGGCGCCGAAATCGTCCAGGGCGAACTTGCAACCCAGCCGCTTGATTTCGGCGATCAACTGCCGGGTTTGCTTGAGGTTGGCCACCGCCTGGGTTTCGGTGATTTCGAAACACACTCGCCGAGGCGCAACCCCGCTCTCAAACAAGGCGCTGCGGATCTCTTCGAGCAACCCCGGATCGTCCAGGGCGTTGCCCGACAGGTTGATCGAGCACGACTTCAGGTCGCTTTCGGGGATTTTGGCCAGCCACAACAAGGCGTTGCGGATAACCCAGCGGTCGATGGCCGACATGACGTGGTAGCGCTCGGCGGCAGGAATGAAGGCGGCGGGGAGCAGCAGGTGCCCGGCGGTGTCGAGCATCCGCACCAGCACCTCGATGCGCGAAAACCGACCGGTCTTGCCCTCCTCCAGCGAAAAGATCGGCTGCCCATAGAGTAGGAATCGCCCCTCGCGCAGCGCCTGATGCAGCGAGGCGGCCCGGTCGAGTTCTTCAAAGCGGCGCATCACCTCGGCATCGGAGTCGCGGTAGAGGTGGATGCGATTGCGACCGCTGTCCTTGGCCAAGAAACAGGCGATATCGACCCGGCGCATCACCTCCTCGGCGCCGGAGCAGGCCGCATCGAGATCGGCAATCCCCATGCTGCATCCAATCTGGAAGGTGCGATTGCCCCAAATAAATTGAAAGTCGGCGATCCGCCCCAGCAACCGCTCCCCCCGACGCAGCGACTCTTCAAGGTCGGCGCCCGGAAAGAGCACCCCAAACTCGTCCCCCCCCAAGCGGGCCAGCATCCCCCGCCGCTCCATCGCCCCTTCCAAATGCTGCCCGAGCTCGCGCAGCAGCTCATCCCCCGCCACATGGCCGCAGGTGTCGTTGATAACCTTGAACTGATCCAGATCGAGGTAGGCGACCCCGGCGGGGATGGCGGATTCGATGGCCTGACTTAAGGCCTCGTCGATCAGGTTGGAAAAACTGCGGCGATTGAGCAAACCGGTCAGGGCATCGTGGCTCTCTTGGTAAGAGAGGCGGTCGGCCATACGACGGGCCTCCCCCACATCTTGAAGGACCATCACCATCCCCAACACCGCCCCGTCGTCGCTGCGGATGGGGGCGACGGTCCCCTCGACGGTGTTGTAGTTGCCGTAACGGTCGCCGATCAGCCAGCCCTCCGACAGGGCAATCGGCTGCCCTCCACTCAGGGGCTGATCCAGAATATGGGCGACATCGTCCCCCTCCTCGTCCCAGCTCAACCGCACCACCTCGCCGAAGGGGCGCCCTTGCGCCTCGGCCAGCGTCCAGCCGGTCAGCCGTTCGGCCTCCCGGTTCATTTGCCGAATCGTGCCGTCGCCATGGGTGGTAATCACCCCCTCGACAATCGATTGCAGCGTGACCTCGGACCACTCTCGGGCCTCCAGCAATTCGCGCCGATTCTGGGCATGTTCCACCGCCACCGCCGCCAGGGCGGCTGCGGTCACCATCACCTGGCGTTCGAAGGGGGTGGGGGTGCGGGGGCGGTCGTGGGAGACGGCGAAGGTGCCGAGCAGCCTACGCTGACTCGACATGAAGGGGACCGACCAACAGGCGCGGATGTTGTAGTCCAGCGCCAGATCGCGGAAAGGGGCCCAGAGGGGATCGGTGGCGATGTCGGTGACAATCACCGCCTCGCCCCGAAAGGCGGCGGTGCCGCAGGATCCGGCGCATTCGCCCACCACCAAGCCGTTGAGGGCGGCGGCGTAATCGGCGGGCAGCTTGGGGGCCAGGCCACGCCCCAGGGTTTTGCCCTCCCGGTCGGCCAGCAGCACCGAGGACATCCCCCCCTCGATGTGCTCGTCGATCAGCGCACACAATTCCCACAAGGTTTTCTCAACCGTTTGCCCCTGGGCCAGGGCGGCGAGCAGGCGGTTTTGCCCGGCCAGCAATTCGGCTATTTGGGTCGAATCGTGGCAGGCATCGGGGGCATCGGAGAGAAAACTGGTCAGCGGGTGTGTGGGAGGGGCCATGGGGCGATCTACCTTTGATCGAAGATTCGAATCCAGCCGAATAGTCCGGAGAAATTCAGGTTCTGCGGTTAACCGTACCCCGGAGGAAGCCTTGAAATCCAGCGCTCCACCGCCCAAGGCGCCACCTCGGCCAATCGTCCGGCGCTCACCCCCCAAAATCTCGCCTTAACTTGGGCAAAACGGGGGTCGGCAAGCCGCACCAGCCCCCAGGCGGTTAAGGGGTCCAGCCCATGGGCCGAATCGCCCAACCGCCCCCCGAAGCGGTGCAGTGCGGCGGCGGGCAGGGGGTGGATCCGCCCGGCGGGGCGGGTAGGGTCGAGCAGCGCGTCGACGATCCACAACCGCTTGGGAACCACCGGTTCGGCCAAAAGCCGGGTGAGGTCGCTCCAGGCCAGCCGCACCCAAAGGTCGGGGCGACGGCTTCGCGCCAACCGCGCCAGTTCGATCCCCACCGCGTCGTGTTCGGTCAGATCGTTGCCCAGCCCCACAAGACCAAAGCAGGGGGACTCACCCCTCATGGCGCACGCGCAGGTCGATCAGGTGGGTTGCACACGAAATACAGGGGTCGTAGGCGCGGGCGAGCATCTCAAGTTCACGGCGCAGCGGCGCCTGATCCCCGGTTCCCCCTGCCCCAGCCCCCCCCCACCAACGTCCGGTCAAACGCTCAATATCTTGCTCCAGCGAGGCCAGATTTTGGGCGGTGGGGGTGACGATGTCGCAATCGGTCACCACCCCGTTTTCAACCGTATAGGCGTGAAAGAGGGTGCCACGGGGGACTTCAAGGGCGGCAACCCCTTGCCCCGACGGGCGCGTTCTCAGAACCGGGTCGGGACGGCGCCCGGCGTGCAGGGCGATCTGTTCGATCAAGGTCAGCGCCCGCTCCAACGCCCAAACCAACTCGATGTACTGCCCAGCGTGGTTGGCCCCCGATCCGGCCTGCTCCCACATCGGCTGCCAACGGCGCCACAGCGCCCCGGCCGCCCCATCGAGCCGTGCGCCGCTGTGAAAACAGCGGGCCGCCGCCCCCACCATGAAGGGCTGTTTGGCGTAGAGCGACTGTTTGGCGGTGGAGTGGCCCACCACATGTTCGTGCACCCGGCTGCGAAAATCGGCCAGCCCGACCGGCTCGAATCCGGTGGCGAGCAACCGCTTGCCCCGCAAGCCGTAGCCCGCCCCTTCAGGCTCTAGGGCGACCCAAAGTTTAGGGCCGGGTTGGGGGGTCGCCTCGATCAGGGTTTCGACCAGCCCCAGCAGGGCATCGGCATCCTCTCGGGCCTGGGCCACTTCGGAGGTCAGCGCGGTGAGCACCTCCCGGTCAGGGAACAGCCCCGCCCCCCCCACGGTGATGTTCATCGGATGGATCGCCCGCCCTCCGATCCGCTCCTGAATCAAATTGCCGACCCGCTTGATGTTCAGCCCCTTGACCACCGCGTCATGGTGGGTTTGGGCCATCGCCAAAATCCCGGTCGCCCCCACCGCGTCGGGGGCGGCCAGGGCGAACAGGTGCAGGGCGTGGGATTCGATGGTTTCCCCCACATTGAGCAGATCGCGCAGCGCCTGCACCTCGGTGTCGACCTCGATCCCCAGGGCATCCTCCAGGGCGGCAACCGAGGTCAGGGTGTGGGCCGCCGAGCATATCGAACAGACCCGGCTAACGATTCCCGGCACCGCCTCGACCGGTTGACCAACCAACAGCACCTCGAAAAACCGGGAGCCCTCGAAGATGTCGCTTTGGACTTGGGTGGCGCCGTCGGGGCCGACCTCGACCCGAATGCCGCCGTGCCCTTCGACACGGTACAGATGGGGGATGGCGATGGTGGTCATGGGATCTCTGGGGGGGGTGAGTGGGCAAAGATCAATCGTTCGGCCTACGTCAAACACCGGCATCGCCTACCAGCACGGCGCGGTGATGGAGCATAACCTCTCGGTCAATTTATACCGGAGTTTATACCGCCCCAGTGGCACAAAAATGTCGAAACCACCGTTGGTGGTTGTCTTACTTAAGGAAGCGCCGCTTCAGGCGTCGGTTGCGGCCAAACGCCGCGCACCCGACCCGTCATACCCCCCGCCCTCGCCCCCCATCCCCTGCCGATAAACCCGGACGCAATCCCGCCCCTCGCCTTTGGCGTGGTACATGGCCCGGTCGGCGCATTGGATCAACTGCTCCTCCGATTGGGCGTGATCGGGATAGAGCGCCACCCCGAGACTGGAGGAGATGTTGAGATTCTGCCCCTCGACCTGAAAGGGCCGACTCAGCGACAGCCAGATGTGCTCGGCAACCGCCACCGCCCCCTGTTCATCCTTGATCGCGGGGAGCAACACCACGAACTCGTCGCCGCCGATGCGAGACACCGAATCGGTTTTGCGATTCAGACAATTGCGAATTCGCTCCGCCGCCGTCTTGAGCAAATCATCACCGATGTTGTGACCGTAACGGTCGTTGACCGGCTTAAATGCGTCGAGGTCGACGAAGATCAGCGCCACCGACCCCTTGATCTGAGCGGCACGGGCGATCTCTTGTTGCAGGCGATCAAGAAACAGCGAGCGATTCGGCAGGCCGGTCAAGGGATCGTGGTAGGCCAGGTGCTCGACCCGGTCCTCCTTGAGCTTGCGGTCGGTGATGTCGTAAAACCAACCCAAAACCGTCGGTCGATTTTGATACTCCATCGAAAAGTAGGAGGCCAGCACCCACTTGCGCCAGTGCTCCCCTTTGGGGGCCCGAATCTCGATCAGTTTGTTGACCACCTGCCCCCCTTTGGCCAACACCACCTGTACATCGAAATAATCCTGGGCTTGGGCGTAATACTGAACGGGGACCGTCCCGATGGCCTCTTCCGGGGTCGATTCGATCAACTGGGCATAACTGGCGTTGGCAAAAATCACCTTGAAGGTATCGGCATCGGCGATCCGGGTGGCCACGGGGCTGGTTTCGAGCATTTGGTGCAACTGCCGCTCGTTCTCGGTCGCCTTGAGCCGCAGATGTTGGTTCTCCTCCATCCGACGGCGCGATTGGCGGGCGCTGGAGAGCAGGAACACCAAAAACAGGGCCGTCATCGCCCCCATGCCGAGCGAAATCGAGTCCCCCTCGCTCGAAAGAAACCCAATTTGCGGCAGCAAAACCGGAAAAAGAAAACCTCGGGTTGAAATCGGATCGATGGCCAAGGTTGTGGCGGCCCCGGCACACAAACCGGCCAACACAAAGGCGACGTAGATTTTGTGGGCGATGTCGCCGGAAGGGGCGAGCAAAACCCCGCCAATCCCCCAGACGATGCCGGTGGCAATGGCGGCCATGCGGAAGCGGCGCAGACGCCGACTCGCATCCGACGGGCTGGCGGAATCGTTTTGTCGTTTCCAGGGAAGGTACAAAACCGTGCGGATCAACAACACCGCAGCGAGGGCGGCGGACCAACCCAGCAGCAACGTCGGGTCGATCACCGACGCCTGAACGAACACCAAAATCACAGCAAGGAGGGCGCTGATGGCGATGGAGGCGGGCAGATGGGCGTACAGCAGATCGATCTGCTCACCCCGATACGGGCCGGAGGAGGAATCGTTCGGGAAGGGGGGATTGAGGCCGGGCAGCGCCATCGCTTCGGCGAGGGGGATGGCGTTTTTTTCGGATGCTCGTGGGTGCGCCACCGGGCGACTCCTTTGGCAGGACTTTCTTCGATCTAAGGAAGCGCCGATTGATTCGGCGTTTCCCTGGGAGTATGTCGGACCTGAGGTTCGGCCACGGGGTGGCCTCCTGCGCGCAATGGCCCCTGCGTCGGTCCAGGCCTAACCTGAAAACCCCCATCCCGGCGTCATCCCAGAGCAGGCGGGGATCCAGCAGTCGCGGGGGCGACAGCGTTGGGGGGAATGGGGACGCGGCGGGGGGGGACGCAATCGCGCCGGGGGCGGCGCTCCTACCGCGTCGCATCAGGGCAATCGCGCCGGGGGCGGCGCTCCTACCGCGTCGCATCAGGGCAATCGCGCCGGGGGCGGCGCTCCTACCGCGTCGCATCAGAGCAATCGCGCCGGGGGCGGCGGCTCCTACCTCGTCGCATCAGAGCAATCGCGCCGGGGGCGGCGCTCCTACCGCGTCGCATCAGGGTGCCTACTAAGCTTCATGGCGGAGTTTTGCCTTGAATCAGCGCTTCCCTAAAAAATGCCCTCCCGTCGTGAGGGATGGGTCGACGGGAGGGCAAAGTGGGGGCGGCGGCGATGGTGGGGGGATGCCGCCACCCCCGGTCGACCCATCGAATCCGTCGACGGGCCGATCTATGGCTTTCGTATGTAAGGGCGCCGCTGGGGGCAATCCGCTTCAAATCCCCCGCAGCCGGGTCAACCGCTTTCCAACCTCGTCGGCCACGCTGCGGGTGACGGTCAGCACGACCCCCAGCGCCGTGGCATGGGCGCTCACCATCAACAGCAGGTAGGAATCCAAACACGGCACCTTGATACAGACCGTGGTGAGGGAGCCCGATTGCAGGGTGAGCAGATCGAGTTGTTCGGCCGACGCTGCGTCGGTGTGCACCGCACTGGCGGTGGCCTCGCCGATGGCGATCAACGAGCTGGCCAGGGCCGCCATCTTGCCGATTTGGTCGCTGGTCACCCCAACCGAACACAGGTTGAAACCGTCGGGCGAGCAGAGCACCGCCGACCCTTTGTGGGTCAACCGCTGCGGCAACCCCTCCAGGGCGGGCTGAACAAAACGGCCAAAGGCGACGGAATCGGTTTTCCACCCCAGAACTGGGCCGGACGAACTCATGCACTGATCTCCAAATCGGGAACACTGATGGCCGAAAGGGCCATGGCCACGGCGGAGCGCACATCCTCGGGGCGTCGAGGATCGGCGCAGATCAAAGGGGCCAAGGGGTTGAACTGGGCAAGCACGTTGTAAAAACCTTCAAGCTGCTCCTCCTCCACCGGCTCGGTCATACGGGTCACCGCCACCGAGAGAACCTCGGGGGCGATGTAGCGGCGCAGAACCTCAAGCCAGATTCCCAAGTCGCGTTCGGCCTGGGGGGCATCGCCGTAGACCCACAACACCACGGCAACGGCGCTGGGCAGGAAGGTTTGCCACATGGCGTCGAAGCGGTATTGCCCCGGTAGACCGAAGAGGGCAATACGCTGTTTTTCATCGAGCTTGATCTCACCGTAATCGAACCCGACGGTGGTCCTGGCTTTTTCGGGGTTGGCCTTGTGGCGCTCGGCGGTGAAAACGTCGGTATCGACCACGGCAATATCTGAAATCGCACGCAGGGCGGTGGTTTTGCCCACCCCAAAGGGGCCGACGAAGACAACCCGGCGCTCGTGGTTATGGCCTAACTGCACGGTATCGATGGTCATTGGAATTTGTTGAGAAAGCGTTGGAAGAGACTGGGACCGGCCGAGTCGGAACGCACCACGCCCCCGGAGGCCCCGCCCCCATCCGAGCGAATCTGCAACGTGCCCCCCTTATGGGTGTCGGCGAGCAGGCGGTCGAGCATCTGGGCATCCCCCACGAATGCGGTCAGCTCCTCGTGCGGGACATACCCCATCAGCATTTTTCGGGTGGCCGCCAGCAAACGCATTTGCGGGTCTTGGTAGCGGCTGAGATTCGGCCAGCGTTTCAGCCGTAGGTAGTTCCCCCTCCACGGCGCCCCTTGGCGCTCCGGGAGGCTCTGCGCCGGGGGGGTATCGCCCCGACTCTGAACCTGCGGCTCCGACGGGGCGGCCTGCGCACGGGGGAGGTGCTGCGTTGGGGCAGCGGTTTGGCGGCCCACATCGACACGCATCCTCAGTAGGTGCTTCACAATGAGGGTCACCCCGTTCGCGGTGACCGGTTGTTGGCAAAACACCCAGCTGCCGTCGGGAAGATCGGTCAGCTTGTGGGCCAACGCGATCTTCCTTGCCTTAAATCCCGCTGAAGGCAAAGCCTCCAGCGCCTGCCCCAGGGCCATAGTCGCATCGATCACGATCCACCCCGCCCCTTGCGGCTCACTCACCCAAACCCAAACCCCGGCGCACTGTTCCAGCAAGGTTTTGAACCGCTGGACCTGGGCCGACTCCGGATGCGGTGTCCATAAGGTTTGAATGGATGATGGGGCTGTCATGTCGCTTTCCCTTTACCGACAAGCCTTGGCTACATCATCGAGCGCACGGGGCAGAACCACCGAAAGCAACATGCCCAGATTGGTCTTGGTGGTATCGAGCATGATCCCCTGCAACATCTCCTTGCTGTGGCGGATGATGAGCATGGTCTTGTCGGTTTCGAGGTCGAGCATGTAGAAGCGGTTGAGCGGGGGGAATTCAGTAGCCCTGTAGGCCTCTTCAAGCGCGTCGGTGATCTGGTTGAACAGGGCGACAGCGGCGGGCTGTTGGTTGATACCGGCCAACGACAGACCGTCGCGACGATTCCAAATATCGGTGGTGATGAGCCCCTCTTTAAGGAAGGACCGTACCGATTCGACGGATCGATCGAGGGCCGCAATATCGATATCGTTCATGGCTCAAGGGCTCCTATTGGGCGGGGTAAAGGAAGCGCTGATTGAATGGCGCTTCCGAGCGGTCCACAGATGGGCCGCCAAAATCAGGAACGTAAGCGTGCCGATTCAGGGCAGGAGCCTTGAATCGGCACTTCCCTAAAGAGATTCAGCGGCGGGCCTTGGCGACCATGGCAAGAGCGCGGGGCACGACCACCGCAAGCAGCACGCCAAGGTTCACCTTCTTGCTGTTCAGCAACAGACCTTGCTGAATGTCCTCGCCATGAAGAATCACCATGGCAATGTGGTCATGATCGAGATCGCTCAGGTAATAGCGGCTCAGCCCGGGGAACCCGGAATGGTGCAGGGTCTCGCGCAACTCCCCGGTGATTCGGGTAAACAACGCCACTGCGGGCGACTGTCCGTAATGCCCACCCAGTGAGAGGCCATCGGGCGTCCAGAGATCGGTGGCGATAAGGGCATCCTTGAGCAGCGATTTCAGCTCCTCGATGCAAGCGTCCAATTGGGCGATATCGATTTGGATGTCCTTCATACGCGGGTGCCTTTCCGATCATTCGGGGTGCTATGGGGTGCGACCGTCAACAACGGTCGAGTGCGCCGGAATTCGTCGATGCGTTTGGTATGGATGAACGCTGCCGACGTGGGGGAATGCTAAGAATCGAACCGCCCCGCCAACATTCGTACGAATACCTATTACCCTCTCCCCGCCGGGAAAATCCCCACCCCCCTCCGATCAAGCCGCCCGACACAGCGGCCATGGCCGCTGGACGACCTCATGGCCACTCAAACGCCTCGAAATCCGCTGGCGCCGACTACGTAGAAATACGTATTGCGCCGCCACGCCACCGCCCGGCAGTCTTCCCCCCAACGTGATCGGAACGTATTCAACCGCGCGCACGCACGAGAACCGCCAAGGCCCCCCGCCCAGCCGAGGCGATCGGCCCAATCCTTTTCCCATGGAGGGTTTAGAACCCATGCCCGCTGTTGTGACCGACCCTGCGCAGCCTGCCTCGGGCGTTCTTCCGGACGACACCTCGTTCCGCCGTCTGGTGGAAAACTCGCCCGACAACATCATCCGTTACGACACCGACGGACGGGTCTGCTACCTGAATCGAAGGCTGGCCGATTTGTTGGGGATAGATCCCAAGGCGCATTTCGGCAAACGGATCGCCGAGATCTGGCCGGATGGACGGTATGCCGCCCTGGAGCGGGCGGTGCGGCTGGCCGCTCAAAGCGGCGAGGAATCGACCCTTGAGATCGACCACAAGGTTGGCGCGCAACACTGGGTCTATTCCGAAATTCGGGTGGTGGCCGAACGGGATGAAACGGGGGGCATCGTCGGGGTGTTGGCTTTTGGCCGGGATATCTCCGCCCCCAACCCGACCCGCTGGCGGCTGCACCATCTACTCGAAAAGATGCCCGGCATCGTCTGCGTTCTGCGCCGCTCGCCCGAGGGGCACGACAGCCTCCCTTACGTCAGTCCGGGGATCGAACCCCTCTTCGACCTCGGCGCCGAGGCGGTCCGTGAGGATGCAACGCCGTTGTACGCACGGATCCACCCCGACGACCGCCCCCTGCTGGTCGACGCCCTCACCGAGTCGCTCCAATCCCTGGCCCCTTTTCAGCTCGAATTGCGTGTCCACGAAGCGCGCCAAGCCGAACGCTGGGTCGAGCTGCGGGCGTTGCCAACCCGAGAGGCGGACGGGGCATTCCTGTGGTACGGCATCTTGCTCGACATCACCGAGCGCAAACGGATGAAGGGGGCGCTGGAGCGGCGCGAACGCGAATTTCGCACCCTGGCCGAGAACAACCCCGATCCCATCTTCCGCTACGACCGGGAGGGGCGGCGTCTGTACGCCAACGCGGCGGCATGCCGGATCGCGGGGCGTCCCGCCGAGACGCTGCTGGGCAAAACGCCCGAAGACGGCGCCTTACTGAACGAGGGGGAGGCGGTCAAGCTGGCGCGGGCCATCGATGGGGTGGTGCACAGTGGCACCGAGGGGCGCCTGGATCTGCACATCCCCGATGTCGGCGGTCATGGGCAAGATTTCGACGCCCTGTTGGTTCCCGAGCGGGGTCCGGGGGGGGCGGTGGAAACGGTGCTGTGCATCGGTCGCAACATCACCACCTTGCGCGAGTCCGAGCGCCAGGCGACCCGTTTTTTTACCAACATGCCGGGCTTTGCCTACACCCTGCACCGCCCCCATCAGGGGCCGCCCCGCCTCACCTACGCCAGCCCCGGCATCGAAGCGCTTACCGGCCTGAAACCGGAAGAGGTTCGCGCCGACATGGCGCCGCTGCTCGCCCTGGCCCACCCCGACGACCGATCCCGCCTCGAAGCGGCCATGGCCGAATCGGCCCGGTCCCCCGGCTCTTTTCACATTGAGGTCCGCGTGCTGCATCCGGGCCAGCCGGAGCGGTGGATCGAGGTCCGTTCCAAAGCCGAACCCCAGAGCGACGGCAGCGCCGCATGGCACGGCATCATGCTCGACATTACGCCGCGCAAAGCGGCCCAACGACAGATGGAGTTGCTGAAGCGGGCCATTGAGCAATCGGGGGAGGCGCTGTTCGTCAACGACGAGACGCTGCGCTTCGTCGAGGTCAACGAGACCGCCTGTCGCGCCCTCGGCTACACCCGCGAGGAGCTCCTCGGACTCACCCCCCTCGACATCGACCCCGACGTCACCCGTGAGGCCTGCATGGCCATGATGCGCACGGACAACCATTCCACCCAAACCCTCGAAACCCGTCACCGCACCAAAGAGGGGCGCCTCTTCCCGGTCGAGTTGAATTGCAGCGTCTTCCTCCACGATGGGGTGTGGCTCCACCTTGCCATGGCACGCGACATCGGCGAACGCAAGGCGGCCCAGCAGCGCATGGCGTTGTTGGAGCGAGCCATCGACCAGTCGAGCGAAGCCTTTTTTTTAAGCGACGAGCATCTGCGTTTCGTCGAGGTCAACGAGGCGGCCTGCCGCGCCCTCGGCTACACCCGCGAAGAGTTGCTGGGCATGACCCCCCCCGACATCGACCCCGACATCACCCTTGAAGCCTGCTTCGCGCTCCGAGACGAGTACCAAAAAGGGTCCAAAACCTTCGAAACCCGCCATCGCAACAAAGAGGGGCATATCTTCCCGGTCGAGGTGATCGGCTCGGCTTTTATGCACGAGGGGAAGCGGTACGGCCTCACCATGGTGCGCGACATCCGCGAGCGTAAAGACCTTCAAGATCGTCTGGCCCGCAGCGAGCAGGCGTTCCGCTCCCTGACCGAAAACCTGCCCGACCACGTGGCGCGCTGGGACTGTGAGGGGCGCTACCTCTACATCAACCCCGCCCTGGAACGGCTGGTGGGAATCTCCAACGCGGCGGTGGTGGGCAAGCGGCCCTGCGAACTGGTCCCGGAAGCGGCAGAGGCCGACGGCAACATCGCCAGGGTGGTGACCCGTCGCGCACCCGAGCTGCTGACACGGGTCGCCATACCCGCGCCGGATGGCGGCTTGCGTCTGCACGATCTCAAGATGGTGCCGGAATTCGGGCCGGATGGGTCGGTGGTCAGCGTGCTGGGGTTGGGGCGCGACATGACCGAGCTCTACCGTCTGCAAGAGGAGGTCTCGGCTCGCGAGCAGGATTTTCGCAGCCTGGCCGAGAGCTCCCCCGACCACATCATCCGCTACGACCTGGAGCACCGCATTCGCTACCTCAATCGGCAGCTCATGCAACTGCTTGGGGTGAATCGTTTGGAGGAGGTGATCGGCAAACGTCCCGACGAGGTCTGGACCGACGGTCGCTTTTCCATCCTTAGCCAGGCCACCAACCGCGCCGTGGCACGGGGTAAGCTGCTCACCCTGGAGCTACCCGTCCCCGCTGAAAACGGGTTGAAATATCATCAGATCATCGTCGTGCCGGAACGGGACGAACACGGCGCCCCGATCAGCACCCTCGTCTTCGGGCGCGACATCACCGCCATCCGCGAAACCGAGCGCCGCCTGCAACATTTCATCAACACCCTGCCCGGTTTGGCGTTCGCCCTGCGTATGACCCCCGATGGCCACAGGAGTATGCCCTTCGCCAGCCCCGGCACCTTGAACCTCGGTGGCCTGACTCCCGAGGAGGTGCGCGACGATGCGGCGATCCTGTTCGATCTGATCCACCCCGACGACCGACCGCTCGTCGATCGGGCCATCGCCGCATCGGCCCAGACCTTGGGTCCGCTCTACGTCGAATTCCGCATCTGCCGTTCGGGGTTGCCCGACACTTGGGTCGAGTGTCGCTCCCTGCCCGACTTGCAACCCGACGGCGCCACCCTTTGGCACGGCATCATGCTCGACATCGACGCCCGCAAGCAGGCCGAGGCGCAGGCCCGAGCGGGGCTGGAGGAGTCCTCTCGCTTGCAGCGTCTACAAACCGCCAATGAAATGGCCACCCTTCTGGCCCACGAGATCAATCAGCCGCTGGCCGCCATCGCCGCCTACGCCGAGGCCAGCCTGAAACAACTGAGCCGTCCCGGATCGATCCCCCATCGTCTGACCACCAACCTTGAAAAAATCGGCCAGCAGGCTTTGCGGGCGGGCGACAGCATCCGCCACATGCGCAGCTTCATCCGTCGCGGCCACATCGACCCGGCCCCCATGAACCTGAGGACATCCCTTAGCCGGGTCTGCGACCTGATCGCCTCCTATCCCCTGGGCGACGACATCCGGCTGGCGGTCGAGATCGAGGGGAGGCTTGTGCCGGTGTTGGGGGTGGAGGTTCAGGTAGAGCAGGTGCTGCTCAACCTGCTGCGCAATGCCTACGATGCCATTCACGGCTCGGGGGTGGCGCAGGGGACGATCCGGATACGCATCCGGCAGACCGAGCCGATGGTGCAGGTGACGGTTCAGGACAGCGGTCCCGGGGTCGACGCCCCGACCGCCGCACGACTGTTCGAGCCGTTTGCCAGCACCAAGGCGCACGGACTGGGGATGGGGCTGCGCATCAGCCGGGGTCTGATCGAGGCCCACGGCGGGCAACTCTGGGTCGAACCGCGCACCCCCGGCGGCTGTTTTCATTTCACCTTGCCGATGGTTCCCACCGATGCCGACTGAACCCTTGATTTACGTCGTGGACGACGACGACCCCCTGCGCGACGCCCTGTGCCAACTGCTCGAAATGGAGGGATTCGTGGTGCGGGACTTCGCCGACGGCCCCTCATTTTTGGCCCATGTTCAACCCGACGATACGGGCTGCCTGTTGCTGGATGTGGCCATGCCGGGGATGGATGGCATAAGGGTCCAGCGCATCCTCAAGGAGCGGGGGTGCGATATCCCCATCCTCTTTCTCAGCGGCCACGGCGACATCCCCATGGCGGTGGAGGCGGTGCACGAGGGGGCGCTGGATTTTCTTGAAAAACCGGTCCCCGGCTTGGTGCTGATCGCACAGGTGCGCCGCGCCCTGACCTCGGATCGAAAACAACGCGTCACCCAGGCCGAAGCCCAAAAGGCGCGGCAGAGACTCGGCCTGCTCAGCCCGCGAGAACGCGAGGTCTTCGACCAGGTGGTGGAGGGGCTGTCCAACAAGGAGGTCGCCTTGCGGTTGGGCATCAGCCACCGCACGGTGGAGGTTCACCGCAACAACCTGATGCGCAAATTGCAGGCCGATAGTCTGGCGGATCTCGTCAAACTGGCGGTGCTTGGCCAAGGCTGAATGGCTGTTTCTGCGAGGGCTGCCAAGGGTCGTCCAGGGTGAGGTTCAAACCCGGTTCGGCTTTGGCTTCGGCGCCGTGTAGTCGCCCGCCAAGTGGTATCGATTTTTGCCCAGCGCCTTGGCGCGGTACATGGCCAGGTCGGCGGCTTGGATCAATGCAGGTCCGGTGTCGCCGTCGCCGGGATAAAACGCAACGCCGATGCTGGCGGTTAGATGTTGCTCCCCCACCTCGGTGGGGATCGGTTGGGCCAAGGCGACCAGGATTTTCTCGGCGACCTGTTGCCCCCCGAGCCCCCCTCGACCTCCCCCAACAACACGGTGAACTCGTCCCCCCCCAGGCGGCAGACGGTGTCGCTTTGGCGCACGATGCCGGTCAGTCGCCGTGCGACCTCGATCAGCACCTCGTCGCCAACCCGGTGGCCAAGGCGATCGTTGATCCCCTTGAAACCGTCCAGATCGAGAAAGAGCAGGGCGAAGGGCTCCGCGCTGCGCCGGGTGCGCTGCATCGCCTGTTCAAGCCGGTCGAGAAAAAGCCCCCGGTTGGGCAGACCGGTCAGGTGGTCGCGGTGGGCCATACGGTGCAAGGTCTCTTCGCGCGCCTTGGCCTGGGTGATGTCGGTGAAGATCCCGACATAGTGGGTGACCGCTCCGCTCTCCCCCCGCACGGCGTCGATCACCAGGTGTTTGGGGTACTCCCGCCCATCCTTGCGCCGGTCCCAGATCTCCCCCTCCCACCGCCCCTCCTCCAGCAGGGCACGCCACATCTTCTGGTAGAAGGTCGCGTCATGCCTGCCTGAGCGCATGATCCGCGGGTTTTGGCCCACGACCTCTTCGCGGCGGTAGCCGGTAACCCGCTCCCAGGCGGCATTGACGTCGACGATGTTGGCATCACCATCGGTAATCACCACCGCCTCGCTGGTCCGCTCGAAAACCTTGGCTGCCAGAATCGCCTGATCGACCCGCTTGCGCTGACTCAAATCGGAGGCGAAGGCGACGTAACCCTCCAGCCGCCCCTCCTGGTGCAACGGCGAAATACTCAGCAGCAGCTCGACCGTATGGCCTTGTCGGTGCCAGGCGGTCATCTCGATCTCGCGCTGCGGAATTTGGTCGGGGTGGCGGCGCCAGTACCGCAAGAGCCCCCAGTGTTCCTTGGCCGTATACCGAATCGCCCGCTTCCCCAGCACCTCATGGCGGCGATAGCCCAGGATGCGCAGCATGGCGTCGTTGACCTCGACGATGCGCAGCCCCGGATCAACCACCACGAACCCCTCGTTGCTGGTGGCGATGATGTTGCGGTAGCGGGCCTCGGCCTGTTCCAACGCCTGGGCCATCTCTTTCTGGGTGGTGATGTCCTCGATCAAAGCCAACACCACCCCCTCCCCCTCCTCGCGCAGCCTACGCACCACCAGCCTGGCCCACACGGTACGACCGTCCCGGCCCAGGTACCTTTTTTCAAGGGTGTAATCGTCGATCTCCCCGGCAATGAAACGGCGGTAGAGCTCGAAATTCATGGCACTGTCTTCGGGGTGGGTGATCGCCAGGAAGGTCCAGCCCACCATCTGCTGCGGGGTGTAGCCGAGCATTCCGGCAAAGGCGGGGTTCACTGCCAAAAAGCGCCCATCCCGGGCCGTCACCACCATGCCGATGCCGCTTTGTTCGAAAACGGCGCGGAAGCGGTTTTCGCTGTGGGCCAGATCGCGGGTGGCGTCGTGGCGGGCCACCACCGCCCCGATCAACCCGGCATGGGCCTGAAGCGCCTCGATCTCCCCGGCGCGCCAACGGCGGGGGGCACCACTGGCCAGGCCGAGGAAGCCCCACCACCCTTGTGCGGTGGCGATGGGGACCAGCAGCAGCGATTCGATCCCATGGGGTTCGAGCACCGCCCACTCCGAGGGGGTGAAGTGGATCCGGTCGCGGATCAACACCCCTTCGTGGCACAGCGCCCCCTTCCACCAGCGCAGCCCTAAGCCATCCAGGGCGACATGGCGGCTCGACATCCCCTCGCCCATGCGCCAGAAGTGCATCAAGGGGGGAGCCTCGCTGTAGAGGTAAACCTGGGGAGCCTCGGCCGCCTGCCCCAGGTGTTCGAGCACCACGGCCACCCTCGCGCCCCAAGGGTCGGCCAGCAGGAATTGCTCGGCGGTGAAGGCCAGACAGGCGAGCAACTCGTCCTTGCGGTGCAGCTCCCCCTCCAGGCTCAGTCGCCGGGTGATGTCGGTCCCGACCCCCCCCAACCGCGCACCCCCCTCCCGGTCGCCGTCGAGCGGAAAACGGACCGTCAGGTAGGTGCGGCGCCCGCCGTTGTGGCCCAGCACCTCTTCGAACACCTGGGGCGATCCGGCCGCCAGGGTTTGCCGGTCGTGCTCCTCCAACACCTGCCACACCGATTGAGACCACAACTGACGGTCCACCTTACCGATCAACGCCCCCGGTTCGATTCCCGCCTGTTCGGCAAGCACCCGATTGCCGAGCAGATACCTCCCCTGTTCGTCCTTCAAAAAGACCATGATCGGGCTGTGTTCCAGGATCGTGACCAGCAGATCCTCCTGCTCCTGGGCGCGGGCCCGCTCACGTCCCAAATGCTCGACCAGAACATCGAAGGCCCGCCCCATCCGGGCCAGCTCGTCCTGCCCCGACAGCTTGAGTTGCACCGAATAATCACCCGCCGCCAACTGCGCCTCGGCGGAGCGAAGCAGGTTCATACGTGGGGCGACGGCGCGGTGGAGCAACCACCACATCCCCCAACCGAGCAGCAACAAGGGGATCGATCCGTACAACACCTGGCGTTCAACCTCGGACAACACCGTGCCACGTACCGTGCTTAGATCCTCGACCACCAGCAGCCGTCCCACGCTCGAATCGCCGAGGGAAACCGCCAGAGCACCCAACAGATAGGGGGAGGAGAACCGGGTTTGCAGAAGATCGGGACCGAGGGGAGGAAACGCGGTTGAGGGTACCGGCAACGCCGCCTCGATCCGCTGACCGAGCAAGGGGGTGTGGAGCGACAGCAGGATGCGCCCCGAGGGATCGACCACCACCGCCTCGCGCCAACGCGACGAGCCGGCCATCCCTTTGAGGTTCCATTCGAGCAGACGCAAAGGGGCGACCTGGGGACCGGCCTGGTGGAGTTCGTCGTTCAGGGCGGCTAAATCGCGCAGCAGGGCGGTTTGGGAATCATACTCAAGTCGGTCGAGGGCCGACTGCCTGAACACAATCAGGGCCACCACCATCACCAGAAGCAGACCCCCGTTCAAGAACAGGGGCAACGTCCAACGCATGGGCCATCGGGTTAGTAGGTTCATAGCACCCCCCATAGGACTTGGGAGCACCGCGCACCACACTCTCAAGCCCCATTCCCCAGGTCTGGCAGGGTTCGAACATCAACCCCGCACCAAAATCCCGAGTTTAATACTCGGAATTGGAGTCTGCGCCGCATGAGAACGACTTGCAATATTTTGGTGGCTTAGATCACACAACAGAGGGGACTGGAGGCGGCCGCCCAAGGGGAGGCCTGTCCCCGAATGGGGCCACCTCCCGGGGACCCGACGAGGGGCGCACGGGATCACCCCCCTCAACTTACCCCCGGCCCAAATGTTGGGGGTCGGCGGCGTAACGTTCGGCCAGTTGCTCCCCCACCCAGGCGGGGGCCGAGTAGCGTTTGAGGGCGGCGACCACCGCCTCTTTGCTCAAACCCTTGCCGGCAAAGAGCTCGGCGGTGGCGTCGATGGCCGGATCGTCCACCGGCCCCCGACAGCCGGTACAGGGTTGACCGAAGGTGGTGCAGACCGCATCGCAACCGGCGCGGCTCAGGGGGCCGCAGCAGACGACCGCTTTTTGCTCGACCAGACAGGGGGTTTGGTTGATGCGGCACTCGGTGCAGACGGTGCGATCCTCGGTTGGAATCGGCAAGCCGTTGAGCAGGTTGCCCAGGGCGCTCAACAGGTCGGTGCGGGTGACCGGACAGCCGGGGATGGCGCCGTCGACCGCCACAAAGGCCGACAGCGGCAGCGCCTTGGTTTCATCCTGGTTGATGGCGGGCAGGGTGTGGCCGTAGACCTGGGCCTTGAGCACCTCGACCGGGATGGTGTTGCGCATGGCGGGGATCCCTCCCCAGACGGCGCAGGTCCCCAGGGCGATCAGGTGTCCGGCCCTAGCCCGAATCGCCTTGAGTTTGCGCTCTTCGGCCTCGGTGCAGACGCTCCCCTCGACGAAGGCGATGTCGAGCGGACCACCGTCGTCGAGGCGGGAATCGGCCATGCCGAAGGTGACCACCTGAATGTGGGCAACCAGTTCGAGGATCTCTTGCTCAAGGTTGAGCAGCGCCAGTTGATCCCCGGCGCAACCGGTGAGGCTGAAGATGCCGACGCGGGGCAGGGTCATGGGGGGCTCCTTCGGGGGAGGGTCGTTGGGCAAGCCCGACCTGTCGGGCCAAGCCGACCGACGGTTGGTGGATGCGCTGCGCTTATCCACCCTACATGCGGCGGGGTAGGGTGGATAAGCGCAGCGCATCCACCTTTTTACGCCACGAAACTCAATGCCGCGCCAGCGGCAAATCGACCGGACTGCCGGGGATCGAGCGGACCAACCGGCCCACCGTCAGCCCCTGCACCAAAATCGAGAAGACCACGATGCCGTAGGTGATGGCCAAAATCGTGTCGCGCTCGGGGCCGGGGGGGAGCGACAGCGCCAGCGCCACCGAAATCCCGCCCCGCAGCCCCCCCCAGGTGAGCACCTGCACCGCCTTGGGGGTGAAGCGGCGCCAGCGGCCCATCAAGCCGATGGGGATGCCGACGCTGATCCAGCGGGCCAGCAACACCGCCGGAATCAACAGCGCCACCGCCAGCAGGTGGGCCGAGGTCACGGCGACCAGCAGCATCTCCAGGCCGATCAACACAAACAGCACCCCGTTGAGCGCCTCGTCCATCAGCTCCCAAAAGCGGTCGAGGTTTTCGCGGGTGGTGTCGGACATCGCCAGCGCCCGCCCGTGGTTGCCGATGAACAGCCCCGCCACCACGATGGCGATGGGGCCGGAGGTATGCAGCGCCGTGGCCAGGGAATACCCCCCCATGGTCAGCGCCAGGGTCAACATCACCTCGACCTTGTATTCGTCGACGCTGCGCAGTAGCACAAAGGTAACCCAGCCCAGAAGCAATCCCAGGACGATCCCCCCCAGCGCCTCCTCGACCAGCAACATCGCCACCCCCCCCACCGTCGCCTCGTGACCGCCGCTGGCCACACCCAGCAGGATCACAAAAACCACCACCCCGACCCCGTCGTTGAAGAGCGACTCCCCAGCGATTTTGATCTCAAGCGATTTGGGGGCGTTTGCTGTTTTGAGGATGCCGAGCACCGCGATGGGATCGGTGGGGGAGATCAGCGCCCCGAAGAGCAGGCAGTAGATCAATGGGATGCCAATGCCGAGCAGACCGAGGACCCACCACGTGAGCAGGCCGACCAGTACGGTCGAGAGGAGCACCCCCACCGTGGCCAGGACCGAGACCACCCAGCGCTGCTTGTACAGGTCGTCCAAATTGACGTGCAGGGCGCCGGCGAAGAGCAAGAAGCTGAGCATCCCTTGCAGCAAGAAGGTGTCGAAATCGATCCCCCGCAGCATCGCTGCGGCCGCCTCCCGCCCCCCCGGCCACCAATGGCCCACCGCTATCAGCAGCAGCGACATCCCCAGCGACAGGGCCATCAAGCCGATGGTGGTGGGGAGCTGGAGCCAGCGATGGTTGAGGTAGCCGAACAGGGCCGAAAGGACCACCAGCAGCGCCAACAGATCGATCAAATGCATGCCATCAACCCCGCCAGAAATCGCGGTTGAGCAAGACCACCAGGGTGAAGATCTCAAGCCGCCCCAGCACCATTCCCACCATCAGCGCCAGTTTGGCAAAGGGTTCGAAACCGGCGTAATTGCCCGCCGGCCCCACGTCGCCCAGCCCAACGGCGGCGTTGGTCAGGCAAGCCGAGGAGGCGGTGACCGCGGTGATGAGGTCGGCGCCGCTGGCCGCCACCAGGGCGGCAATGATCAAAAAGGCCGAAATAAACAGGGCGTAGAACCCCCATACCCCCTGCACCAGAGCGTTGTCGAGCACCCGCCCTTCCACCCGCACCGTGATCAGGGCGCGGGGATGGATGACCCGCCGGATCTCCATCAGCCCCTGTTTGACAATCAGCACCAGTCGCAAAACCTTCATCCCCCCCGACGTCGAACCGGCCATCCCGCCGACGAAGCTGGAACAGACCATCAAGAGGAGAATGAGGGAGGGCCAGGTGCTGAAATCGGTGGAGGCGTAACCGGTGGTGGTCGCCAAAGAGACCACGTTGAGCGCCGCTTGGCGCATCGCCAGATGCCATTCCACCCCGGAGTTCCAGAGCCACAGGGTGGCGATGGCGACCAAGGAGGCCAGCAGGAGGATGTAGACCCGGAATTCCAAACTCTGCCAATAGTGGGCGAAGCGCAAACCGGGAATGTAGATGTAGCGGATGACCCCTTGCCGATCGTGGGTCGGGTTGTGTTTGACCCAGCGGGGGACGATGAAGGCGAGGAATTGCAGCCACACCCGGCGCCGCCCCCGCTGAATACGGACCGGCACCGTTTCGACCCGGAAGGTCATGAAGTGCTGGGCGAAGCTGATGCCGGCCAGAACCATAAAAGCGACCAGCAGCCAGTGGATCCAGGGGTTGTCGAAGTAGCCTACCGAGGCGTCGTGGGTCGAAAAGCCCCCCAGCGACACCGTGGTGAAGGCATGGCAGATGGCATCAAACCATCCCACACCCAGGGCCATGAGTAGCCCCGCTTCGGCCAGGGTCAGGCCGAGGTAGATCATCCACAGGATCTTGGCGGTGGCGGCGATGCGCGAGCCGATCTTGTCTTTTTTGACCCCCGGCATCTCGGCCTTGAAGAGCTGCATGCCGCCGATGCCGAGCAGGGGGAGGATCGCCACCGCCAGCACGATGATCCCCATCCCCCCCAGCCATTGCTCCATGCAGCGCCAGAAGTTGATTGCGCGGGGGAGTTGATCCAGCCCCGAGAGGACGGTCGCCCCGGTGGTGGTTAATCCCGAAACCGACTCGAACAGGGCATCGACCACCCCTGCGGTATGGGCGAGGTAGAACGGTAGGCTCCCTGCAACCGAGAGGATGCCCCAAATCAGGGCGACCAACATAAAGCCATCGCGGTGGGTCAACTCGGCGCCGCGCTGAAAGAAGAAGTGGGCCAGCGTCGCCCCGCCGATCAGGGTGATCGACATTGAGATTAGAAAGGGGACAAAGGTGCCGTCGTCATCCAGCCAACCCAGCAGCAGACTGGGGATCATGGTCATCGCGAAGAACATCAAACACAGACCGCTGACCCCGAAGAGAATCCTAGGATGCATATACCCTCGCCCGTTGGGGAGTAGTGGGAGGGCCGATGGCCCACTGGCGGGATCCTAGCAGCATGAGGGGATTTGGAGGAGCGGGGGGGGCTGCCTCATCGCCGTCTTGGTAGACCAAGAGCCTGTCGAACTTGATGCTGTCCTACTCGGCGACGGCTCCTGCGTCGCGCGACCTCCTGCATCCATGCCGTCGTACGTCGGCGGTCAATCACTCCATTTTCTCGCCCTTTTTCGTCACATCGTCGCAACTCAGATCCTCAAAAAGGCGAAAAACCGACCTCGATTCCCCACTCAACTCGCTACGGACGCTCAAATCCGACTGGCTCCTGGGAAGCGCTGATTTGATCGGCGCTTCCTTAAGCCCTCGGCAAATGGATGTCGTACCGCCAGGTCACCACCCGCAAGCCGGTCGTGGTCACAATCGTCCCCCACATCAGCCATGCCATCCCCAGTCCCCCATCGGCCAGCAGCAGGTAGACCGCCGCCCCCGCCAGGCAGGCCGAGGCGTAAACCTCTTTTTTCAGAATAAAGGGGATCTCGCGGACCATCATCGCCCGCAGCACCCCGCCCCCTGTGCCGGTCAGGGTGGCAATGAAGAGAATCCCGACCCAACCGAGCCCCGCCTGATCGGCCACCGCCGCCCCCACGGCGGTAAAAACCCCCAACCCCAGGGCGTCGAAACCGATCAGCCACCCCTCCTGCTCGTCCAGGCGCCGCCCCCAAAAAAAGGTGAGCGTTCCGGTCAGCACCGCCAGAATCAGGTAGGTCTGGTCGGCAAAGGCGGCTGGGGGATGCCGCCCCAGCAGGGCGTCGCGCATCATGCCGCCCCCCAGGGCGGTGACCACCGCCAGCACCACGGCGCCGAGCAGATCGAGTTTGTGGGTAACCGCCCGCAGCGCCCCGGTCAGGGCGAAGACGACGGTGCCGAAGAGGTCGAGCAGGTGGATAGCGGTAGGCATGTACACATCCGGTCATCGAACGCCGCGCCACGATGAAGGCGCCGAACCATGTCGAGGGATTATCCCCGCAATGGGCCCAAATGGCATGGGATCGCTCGCTCGCCCTGCCGCACCCCCAAACCACCTCAAAAAACAAGGGGCAAGGCGATCGAACGCCTTGCCCCCAGTTCCCTTCGCCGTTCCGTTCGGGGCACGTCCCGCTTACCCCATTTCGGCCATGGCCTTGGTGGTTGCATTCAAGGTATTGACCAGGGTGTTGAGCACGGGCGACTTGCGATCCAGCACCTCCTTCGAGGCGATCATTTTCTCTTCGCCGTCGGAGCCGGTCAGTTTCACAGTGTAGTGAAGACGATTGCAGCCGTTGGGAACAGCATCGTCCAAACCCAGCACACCGTTGATGTCGCAGTCCAACTCGACCGACACCTCGATCCCCTGCAACTTGGTGTTGAACAGGGCGGCGTTGGTCGCGATCCCCGCCGTCAGACAGCCGCATAACCCGGCCGCCAGGTACTCGACGGGATTGGGTGCCTCGTCCGTGCCTCCCAACTGGGGCGGCTCGTCAACGGTCAAAGTGAACTGGCGGTCCGGACGGGCGATGTTCTGACCACCGGCTGTGATCTTCGAAATACTGACCTCGGTTTTGGTCCCGTTTTTCCACTGGGACTCCGCGAAAAACCGGACCTTTCCAAGCCCTTTATCCGCTTTGACGGCCTCGACCAATTGACCGATGTTCCCCATGTTGACGCCATTCGTTGCTTCGAACATGTCTCTTCTCCCCTGTTTGTTGAAAACATAATTATGAAGGTACTGCCTGAACGGCCAGCAGTTGGGTCGATACGTTCAACGGCAATTTCAGGATGGATCCGACCGGAGAGGTGCGAACCACCTTTTCGTGGAGCTCTTCCACACGTTTTGGATCGGCATTGGAGCGCAGATAAACCTTTGCCGTGATGTTGCTGAAACCGGCCGGAACGTTGGGATCGATGTCCAAGAAGCCCGCCAGATCCAAATCGCCGTCGATTTCGACCCGCAGATCGTCGATGACGATGCCTGCCAGAGAGGCATTGAGGGTATAGCCGACGATCAAACACGACCCGTAAGCACCTAAAACGACCTCCACCATATTGGGCGCCGAGTCGCTCCCGCCCAATGCGTTGGGTTCATCCATCGACAAAGTGTGCTGACGGATCGTGGTCCCGCAGTCGAACCCCCCCCGCCATACCGATTCCGCCCGCCAACTTGTTTGCCCCTTCAACCCGTCGCACCGCACCGCCTCGATCAAACCCTTAACCTGGGACACCTCGATTCCGTTGATTTTCTCCGACACGTTCATGCTTTCTCCTTTCTGTGTGAAACACGCGATGAATATCCGTCTTTAACTCAACTGCACATCGGCCGCCTCCGGCAGCAGCCCCGATTTGGGGTCGGCCACCGGGCGGCATAGCGCCCGCCCCTCTTGTCCTCGTTCGTCGCATCGGCGCCGCCACGGGGGCTCAAGTCCGACAGGCTTTCATTCCAACAACGCGGCGAACACCTTCTGGATCGCTTGGGGAATATGGGTCAAATTGACCTCAATCCGACCATCCTCGCCCAACCGCATGACCTTGGCGTACACCGCCTCGTCGGGAGAGGGGTTGGATTCCAAGAAGAATTTGATGTTGGCGCGAACCTCGAACGCCGAGGGGAGCTCCAGGACGCAGTCTTTCGCCGCCAATGCGCACAGGTTTCCTGGCAGAAATTCACCCGCCGAGGTCTTGCCGCTAAGGGGTTCGTAGCGAATCGCGAGGGGAGAGATCAACGATTTAAAAACCACCTTCCTTGGTGGAAGCCGAACATTGAAAGCCCCCGAGATCCCCGATATCTCGTACATCGTCACCGGCTCCGCGATCCCTTTGAAAGGTGCACTGAACGAAGCCGCCGCCTCCAATTGAGAGGAGACGGCATCCCTGGTGGCTTGAGTCACGAGAACCTGCCCCCCCACGGTGTACGACTCCACCCTCGCGGTGAGGTTGACATTTCGCCCCACCACCGCGTACTTCGTGCGCATGTCGGACCCGATATTGCCGGCGACCACGTTGCCGGTATGGATGCCGATGCCCATCGACAGCTCGGGGTAGCCACGCTCCCGGTTCAGGGCATTGACCCGCGACATCGCCAGTTGCATCTCCAGGGCGCAAGCCACCGCGCGATCGGCATCGTCCTGCCGCATGGTGGGGGCTCCGAAGAGGATCAGAATCCCATCGCCCATGAACTCGTTGATAGTCCCCGAATACTTGAAGATCACCTCGGTCATCTCTTTCAGATACAGATTCAACATCTCGACCACGGTCTCGGCCGACAGGGCTTCCGAAATCGCCGAGAAACCCCGCAAGTCGGTGAACATCACCGAAACCGAGAGGGTCTTCCCACCCAGATCCAATCCCTCAGGCGCCTCTAGGATCTGCTCCACCACCTCGTTGGACATGTAGCGTCCGAAGATCCTTTTGATGAACCGATTCTTGACCTCCAACTGATCCAAGGCCTCGCGCAGGTCGGCGGTTCGCTCCCGCACCTTCTGCTCCAAGGTTCGATTGAGCTCCTCTAGGTTTTCGCGTTGGCGATTGAGCTGATGGGTGGCCGACAGAAACCCCGATATCGCCAAGAAGGTGTCGATATCCCCCGATTCGAGGGGAGGGAAAAAGGGCTTGGCCTCCTTGAGACGCCCCGACAACAGCAAACCGATCGTTCGGTCGCCCTCGCGAATGGGTACGCCCACGAAAAAGGGGATGGGGATACGCTCCTTGATCGCCAGGGCCATTGCCGCTTTCCCCCCCCTGCGGTTGGCCAGAAGATGGCCCTCCTCCATCCAGGCGGGATCGTGCTCGATGCTGGCCCCCCTGAGGATATCGTGCTCATCCAGGACAAAGCCGTTCCAGAACACCGCTCGGTACTGATCCCCCTCCCGGACCAGCACGACGGTGCGATCCATGTTCAACGTAGCGTTGATTTCGTGGATCGTGGAGAGGCACAAATCCTCGAACGTCTGGCGGGTGTGGATCTTGGCTTGAAGATTGGCGAGAACCGCGAAACCCTGCCGTTTCAATCGCAGTTCGTTGTTCAAGACCGTGATGTTGGAGTCGTGCCGGACGTTCAATCCCGCCAGCTCGTCGGTCAAGGCGGCGTAATAGTCGACCGCCTTGCTCAGCTCCCCCACCTGCGTCTGGGCGTTGGCGACAAGCGCCCGCAATTGCCCCTCGGAGGCGTCGCCGGGGATGTCGGCAACCGCCGCGGATGCCCTGACCTCTTCGGTACGCGCCGCCGTCGCAACGGCATCGACCTGTGGGGGCGCCTCTTCGACGACCGCCTCGCTGACGATCGCCAACACCCCGGTCCAATCCAGGGGGGTTGGCACTCCGGCAATCTCGCCGATCTCGACCCCGGAGTAGAAGCCCAGCAGCGGGATCTCCCCCAGGGCCTTTTGGACCTCCACCGCCTCCTCTTTGTCGAACCCCGAGTAGGAGGCGGCACGCCCCGCGCAATCGATGTAAAAGGCAAAAATCGGTTTGCGCCCCCCCAATCCCGCCAACAGATGGGCGACCTTCTCGCCGATGTAGCCGAAATCGAGATCGCGGCGCATCAACTGGATCTCCGAACCCGGCATCAGATCCGGTTCGAACATCACCAAACCTTTGCGCTTTTCGTCGACCCCCATGCACAAACGGTTGGCGTAACGGTCCTCGTCAAACGGACCGAATTTCTCGCCGCGATTGACCCCAAAGGTGACGAAAAAACTGTAGTCCTTCCAGGTTTTGCCCGATTCCCGCCCAAGGAGGTCGGCGATTTTGTCCAACGCCGGAACGCCGTCGATTTCGAGCACGACGTTGCCCTCGGTCTTGGTGATGCGGTGGTAGCTGCTGGCGGGACGGCAACCGTGCATGACGGTGGAGTCGATACGCAGCGCGCCCGAAAAAACCAAGGCCATAGCGCTTTGCTGCAAGACTTCGTCGCCATGCCATTGGTATGTCTCCCGGCACTGCATGTCGCCCACCAAGCCCGCCCCAACCAGCCGGGGCCAAGAGGCGAGTTCGCGGTAGATCCCCGCAAGCAGGTAGGTGGCCATGTTCATCTGAAAAGAACCCTTCAGACGATTGACCGAGTCGTACAGGAGGATGACCGAGGGGTCTTCTTCGTAGCCCCCGTCGCGAATGGCGGCGCCGAGTTGGCGACCGACTTCGGTCTCGTTGTCGGCCAAACCCCGTGCCAACAACACATCGAATTTGGATGGCGACGAGAAAGAAACCAGGAGCACGCCAACCTGGAAGCCGTCGTAGGCGAGATCGGTGTTGGTGATGACGCCAACACCGTAGCCGCCGACCACGGTACACGCAGCTCCGACCACGGCCCGAACCCCATCGCGTAAAAGGGCCGGATCGTGGCGGGAGGTAGAAATCAGGATCGCCAGATGCCAATCGGGAACGTCCTGCCCCCGAGTCGAGGCTTGCCTGGCTGCCTCATAACCCGCTTGAAAGGACTCCTGTTGATCGCTGAACCCAACGCGACCGATCGAGTGCGTCATATCCATGGAAGTGTTCATACCTGACGTTGCGCGAACGCGGCGGCGGAATTCCCGCCGCCGCAGAAGAGGCTTACTGCAAGCGCTTGCGGATGTATTGCGGAATACCTTCCCGTCCGCTTTTTTCCCTGTTGTAGATGTGGTCAAACTCATGGGCGGGATTGAGCATTTTGGTGGCAATGTTGCGGGCAGCTTCCCAGCACTCCTCCTGCAAACCGGTTCCGCAGGTATATCCACCGACCAGCCACACTCGGTTCTGGCCCTGAACGCCAGGAATCGTCACATCCTGACAATACTGGGCCCGCATCCCCAATATGGTGTGGTAGAAGTTGAACATCGTGCATCCGGGCGGCAGAAACGAACTTTGGGGCCCCAACAGATACGCATCGGGCGGAATGGGATTCCGGGGGTTCAGGGTGCAAAAATAGAGGGGATCGTTGGCGTTGTTGATGATGGGATTCTTGCTGGCCGAATCGTTCTGATGCCGGTTGACGACGTAGCTCATCCGATAGGGCTGGCCCTGGTTGGGATGGTCGTACATGTTGACGTTGTAGGTACGCCACGCACTGACGTTGGCAGGGAGCTCGCCCGTGCTGGCATGCACCACGACCTCGTCGCTGGAGTAGGTGATTGCGTTGACAATTTCGTCGATGTAAGGGGGAACGGCTCTTTGATTGGCGAAGATCGACCGCAATTGCCACGCCTGAACCCCCAAAACCACGGCATCGAACGTCCCGCCGGGGGAATTCCCGTCCGTCGTAACGACGACGCCCCCCCCGGTGTACTCGAACTGAGCCTTGGTGCCGGTGAAGATCCGCACCCCTTTGTCGGTCAAATCTTGCGCCAACGCCGCAATCCAGCTGTGGGCGCCATTGACCCAATACATTCGGTCGGCGCCCCGTCCCGTCCCGTATCCCTCTTGTAGATTGAAATAATGGATGACCATCCGCGCCGGCATATCGGAGGGCGCGATGCCGGTCGCGAAGTACATGGCGTTGATGTGCGGGAACAGGTTGTAGTTGACGAAATCGGAGCCGAATCTGAGTTCGGGGTAGTTGGCCGAGACGGTGGGATCCGACAAGAACTGCCCCATCGTGGCGTTGAAGAACTTCCCGCTCGGCTGAAGGAACTCGTTGATATTGGCGCTCACATAGGCGGCAAATTGATTGTTCCCGGCCTGAATGGTCGCGGGAATGATGTTGGCCCACGTGGTATCCATGGTGTAACCGCTGCCTGGGATGGTGCCTCCATTGCCGACGCCGAAGAAGCTGATGGTGTCTTCCAGGGGGGCATAAGGGACGCCCAGCCTATCGAGCATCCCGACGATTTCGGTATAACTGTTCTTGTTGAAATCGTTGACCCCGAGGTCGACCCACCGCTTGAACCATGGATTGGTTCCACCCGGTATGGCCTGCCCAACGCTGGGGACCGGCACGGTTCTGCAATTGCCTCCCACATGGTGAACCGCCTCGTAGACCGTAACGTTGACCCCTTTCTGATTTAAGAAGTAGGCCACCCCTAGGCCGCTAACCCCGCCACCGATCACTGCCACGTTCCGTACCGACATACACTCCGCCCCTTTATGGTTGTTGGTTTTATTGGGTGTATTGCACTTATCGACACCCCATGCGCGTCCGACGGTCGTTTCCATAATACACTTGCGATATATCAAACCATGTTGATGGTAACGGCGTGTAGTCCATCTAACCCACAGACAACCTCTGCCGTTGCTGCTTTGAGACGCGCGGACGGGCAAGGGCCATGTGGGCCGACCACGAAAACCCTTACCTTATATGACCCTACGGAGTAACCCCGGAAAGAGACGAGGTCTTTTTCTGGATTGAGAAGAGTCGATTGAGGCATCCATCCTACGTCACACGACGTGATGCCTAACACGACGTTTCCTTACAAAACCATACCGAATCGTGATGATCCCGGCCGTAGCTCCATCGAAGACCGATCCCATCGCTTTTCTTGTTTCCTTCCATGTTCGCTCAGGTCTTGCCCATGGCATCGGAATTGCCGCACGTCGACATCGCCATCGTCGGTTCTGGCCCCGGCGGGTTGAGCGCCGCCGCCCGCGCCGCCGCCCGCGGCATGAGCCATGTGGTGCTCGAACGCCAGGGACATCTGGCCGACACGCTACAAAGCTTCCAGGCGGGCAAACCGGTCATGGCGACCCCCGAACGGTTGCCGCTGCGCTCCGACTTTCTCTTCGAGGCAGGACGCAAAGAGATCGTGCTGGAGAGCTGGCGCTGGCAGGCCGACAAGCTGGGGGTCCACATCCGTTTTAATGCCGAGGTCCGTGCCATCGCGCCGCGGGAGGGGGGGGGCTTTCACATTGCGTTGGAGGGGGGCGACGAACTGCTCGCCGACAAGGTGGTGCTGGCCATCGGCCTGCAAGGCAACCAGCGCAAACTGACCATTCCCGGCGCCCATCTCCCCCACATCCAATACCGGCTCGACGATCCCCAGTCATTTCAAGACCAGGACATCCTGGTGATCGGGGGGGGCGATTCGGCCATCGAAACCGCACTGGCCCTGATTCCCCACAACCGGGTCACCCTTTGCTACCGGGGCAGCGAGTTCGCCCGGGCCAAGACGGGCAACCTCCAGGCGTTGGAGCAGGCCGCCGTGCAAGGGCTGCTCTACGTCATGCTCGATTCAAATCCTAAGGAGATCGCGCCCGGAACGGTTCACATCGAAACAGCCAAGGGCAACGCCGTTCTCCCCTGCTCGGCCATCATCGCGCGGCTTGGCGCGATTCCCCCCCGACGGTTTCTTGAGAGCATAGGCATTCGCTTCCACGGCGCCGACGCCACCGCCCTGCCCGAGCTGAGCCCCACCCTGGAATCAAACGTGCCGGGGCTCTACATCGTCGGAGCCTTGGCGGGATACCCCCTCATCAAGCAGGCGCTCAACCAGGGTTACGAGGTGGTCGAGGCGATTGCCGGCAACCCGCTCCCCCCCACCGACGAGCCGCTGCTGCTCGAAAAACTCACGGCGGGCCACGTCGAGTCGACGGTCGACGCCTTCATCGACAAGACCCGCCGGATGATCCCCCTCTTCGCCGGATTGACCCATCTGCAAATGCGCGAGCTGCTGGCCAAAAGCATCGTCCACACCCTCAAACCGGGGGAGCCAGCCTTCCACGCCGGCGACTATTCCAACACCTTCTGGTCGATCGTCTCGGGCTCGATGGCGGTGCTGATCGACCCGAACGATCCGGGGCGCAGGGTTTTTCTCAACGCGGGCGACTTCTTCGGGGAGATGGGGCTGATCTCGGGACGACGGCGCAACGCCACCGTGGTCGCCCAAACCACCAGCGTCCTGATCGAGACCTCTCGCCGTTCGATGCTCAAATTGATCACCTCCTCCGAGGCGGTGCAGCGGGCCCTCGACCGGGCCTTCATCGTGCGGCAGATCCACCGCATGTTCGGGGTTTCCCTCGGCGATGATCGTTTCGCCCCCCTGCTCGACAAGATGCGCATCGAGCATTACCGCCCCGGCCAAACCATCTACGCCGAAGGGGACGACGGCGACTGTATGCATCTGATCCGGCGCGGATCGGTCACGGTCGAGCGCCGGGTCGGAGGGAAAAACATCGTGCAGGCCTACTTGCAGGCAGGCAGCTACATGGGGGAGATCGCCCTACTGGGGAAAGTCCCCCGTACCGCCACGGTACGGGCGGCGGTCGCCACCGAGACGGTCCGCATCGACAGCGAACACTTCCACCAGCTCGGCGAGCTGTTCCCCGACCTCAAGCGCCAGGTCTACAAGACCTATCGGGAGCGGCTGGCCGCCGACAGCAAAAACAACACAGACAATGCCAGCGACGCCATCCGGTTTTTGATTGCCCAGGGGATCGGCGAGGGGACCGACATCTTGACCATCGACGCGTCGCTGTGCGTGCGCTGCGGCAACTGCGAAACCGCCTGCGCCCGGATGCACGGCGGGGTTTCCCGGCTCAAGCGCGATTCGGGCAGCACGGTGGGCAACCTGCATCTGCCGATCTCCTGCCGCCACTGCGAACACCCCCATTGCATGGCCGAATGCCCCCCCGACGCCATCCACCGAGAAAAAGGGGGCGAGGTCTGGATCGACGCCGCCCAGTGCATCGGCTGCGGTCAGTGCGAGAGCAACTGCCCCCACGGGGTCATTCGCATCATCGAGGAGGCCCCTGCGCCCCCCGAGGGTTTTCTGCCCAAGATCCGGGGCTGGAGCAAAAACTCCCGTCGGCTCTGGCACCGGCTGCTCTTTTTGCAAAAACAGGACGATCTCCACCCCGAATCGGGCCTGGGGATGGTGGGAGAAAAAAACAAGCTCGCGGTGAAGTGCGACATGTGCCGCAACATCGCCGGAGGCCCCTCCTGCGTCCGCTTCTGCCCCACCGGAGCGGCCCTGCGTACCCGCCCCGAAGCCCTGCTCGACCGGCTGCGTCGGCCCCGCTGAGGAAAGCGCCATGGATGGATCGATCCTGAGCCACCGACGCTTCCGCCACTTACAACGGACCCTGCTGGCCGTGGCCGTAGCGGTTGCCTTCACCCCGGCCCGTGGGCTGAACGGCGGCACGACAACCGGGTACGTTTTGGACATTACGGCGACTGTACCGGCTGCCACCGCTACCATGGAGAGTGGGACGAAGGGACTTAATCCGATCGATCGATCGACGCGCCTGGAGGGCGCAACACCCCCTCGCGGATGAAATAGCCCGCATCGACCTTGATGCAGCGGTTTTCGACATAGTCCACCCCCGCCGCCCGGCACATCGCCATAGCCTCGGGGCTTCGCGCTCCGGGCTGCACCCAAACCCCCTTCACCCCCCGTTCGAGCGCCCGCGCCACCACCGGGGCGATTTTATCCTCCCCCAAAAACACGTTGAGCAGATCGACCCCCTCGGGCAGTTCATCCACATCGCGCAGCACCGGTTCCCCCAGGATTTGATCCCCCCTCGGGTAGATCGGGATCAAACGCCAGCCCCAGCGCTGCATCCGAGCCGCCACCTGATGGCTGATCCGGTCGGGTTTGGGGGAGAGCCCGACCACGGCGATGGTGCGGCTGCGGGCGAGCATCGAAAGGGCGGGGTCGGACATGGCAAACCTGCGTCAATCGAAAAGAAGAAAGCCGGCCAACATCAAACCGGCATTGGCTCCGGCATGCAGTACAAAGGGGGCCATCACGTGCCCCGCCCGCAGCATTACCCAGCCCAGCAGCAGCCCCCCAATCAGGGGAATCAGCGGCACCTCTTGGGTCGGCAGGTGGGCGGCAGCAAAAACCAGGGCGGTCACCACCACCGCCCAACGTCCCCCCAGCACCTGGGCCAGGGCCGGTTGCAGCGCCCCGCGAAAGAGAAGCTCCTCCACCCAGGGGCCGACCAGAACCGCCAAGGGGAGGAACAAAACCCAGCCCAGCCCCGAGACCTCGGGCAAATAGGTCGGGATGTCGCGCAGATTGAAGGTCAGCCCCACCCCAATGACGGCAATGCCAAGCCACCCCAGCCCAAAAACCCACGGGGCGATGCGGCGTAGCGCCAAACGCCAGTCGCCCGTTCCGACCGGCCACCCCCCCCAGATCCAGCGGATGACGAGCAAATCGATGCATCGCACCCCCAATACCCAGGCCGACTGACTCAACGCCTGCTCGTCGCCGATCTCAAGCTTGCCCGGAATCCAGCTGCCCAGACTGGCTTCGATTCCCACCAGCACCGCCAGCAGCAGCAGCCCCTTTTTCAAATCGGTGGGGATCGTCACGGCGTCCACCCCCGCTGGCGCAGCGCCCGGTAGGCGTACCCCTGCAAATACCAGGGGAAGATCTCGGAACGCACCAACGTGTCGAGCACCCCGGCCCCGACATCGCCGGGGATGCGGACCATGGCGTCGGCCACCTTGCACGAAACGATCAGGGCCGGTTCTCGATCGGGGGCGAGCATAGGGAGCAGCAGCGCCAACAGATCGCGACGACCGCTTTCGGCCGCCCCCTTGGCCCCGTAAAGCCGCACCGGGGCCGAGGTGTCGCCCAGCCAGGTTTGCCATTGCTGCATGGTGAGCGCCCGCCCATCGGCCACCTCTTCGGCCAGCTTTCTCGCCAGGGCGATCCGCTGCCAGCCGCCGCCAGAATCCGCGTTTAGGTTTTCCCACACATCCCCTGCGGGGGGGGGCGCCGCGCCGCTGGCGATCAGCAGCAGTGCCAAACCACCGCTGCCCGTCACCCCCACGGGGCGCATCCCCCAATGGGCGACCGATCGCCCCCCCAGCCAAACCAACCCCATCAAACCTAGCACCCCCCAACCGAGCAAAAGTCCCCACCCCAGCAGTTGGCGAACGCTGTTTTTTGTATCGCTTTGAGCCGAAAGGGTTTGGATGGCGTGCAGCCAGGCGTCGCGCCCCAGCACCGAAACCTCCAGTCGGATCTGCTCCCCCGAACCTGCCCGATTGCCGATGAGCCACCCTTTGCCCTCCGCCGGCGCCGGAGCGATGGTGAAGTCACCCATAGTGCCGGATGCATCGACGATCACCGCCACCCCGATGCCGCGCAGCAGGGGGGTCAGCGCTCGGGGGATTGGCTCAGGGGCGATCCAGGCGCCCACCGGCTGACCGTGGTCGATCAGCGGTTCAAAAGGGCGGCTGGCCAAGGGGGAGACACGGTAGTAGCCATCGACCAGCGCCGCCCCCCCCGGCAAACCGAGCAGCACATCGCGCCCCCACAGCGCGGTCGAGCCCTGGGGCAGGGCGGACAGCAGCGCAAGGCCCACCGCCAATCCGGCCAGCGCTCCGCGACGATTGCCAAACCCGTGAAAGGGGGCGGGGATGAGGATCGCTCCGGCGGCGATGGCGCCACCCCACCACCCCCCCCAACCTTGACCGGCCAAACCGCAAAGCAGCAGCGCAAGCAGCGCCGCCAGCCCTCGTCCCCAGCGCGGCAGCCACCCCGTCAGCCCCGCAATAAGCATCAGCCAGGGGAGCCAAGCCAGGGCCGGCAGCAGGGCGGCGCCCCAGACCGGGATCGCCTCGACCGCCTGCGCCTGGGGATGGGGGACGATCCCCGCCTGCCCCACCGCCTGCATGGTGGCGGCCAAATGGGGCGCCACAGGCGCCACCCAAGCCCAGCCCCAAACCCAGGCGGCCAGCAGCAGCAAGGCGATCCGCCCCCACCGGGCGCCGGGTGGCTGCGCCCACGTTTGCCCCTTTGCCGGACCGTTTGGTTGTTCCATGCTTTTGGCTTCTCCCACGAATAATCAGGAACCTGAAATGATCCCGAGACTTTACCTGCCCCCCGACAGCGGGGCCACGACCGACCCAACCCTGACCGGCGCTAGCCTGCCCTTGAGCAAGGAGCAGAGCCATTACCTGGCCCGGGTGCTGCGGCTGGAAGAGGGGGCGGCGCTGGTGGTGTTCGATGGCTGCGGCGGCGAGTGGGAGGCGACCTTTTTGCCCCCCGCCACGGCCCACATCGGCACCCCGACCGGGCGCAATCCCGAATCGCCCCTCGATCTGACCTTGGCCTGCGCCATCGGCAAAGGGGATCGCTTCGACTGGGTGCTGCAAAAGGCGACCGAGGCGGGGGTCACCCGCATCGTTCCCCTGCTGACCCGCCGTACTCAGGTGAAGATCGAGGCGGGCCAAAAAGAGGAACGCAAACTGGAGCGCTGGCAGGCCATCGTCATGGAGGCGGCCGAACAGTCGGAGCGCACCGTCATCCCCGAGATCGCCCCCCCCATCACCCCCAGCCGCCTCGATTTGAGCATCCCCACCCTGGTCGCCTTTGAGCGCGGGGGGCGCCCGATGGAGCAACTGCTCGCCGACATCCCCACAGGTCCGCTGCAAATCGCCATTGGTCCGGAGGGGGGGTGGGATCCCGAAGAGGTGGCCGACTTGAGTGGTCGCGGCGCCCATCTGCTGAGCCTGGGGCCGCGCATCCTGCGGATGGAAACCGCCGCGCTGGCTGTGGTGGCACTGGCCCAAGCGCTACGGGGGGATTGGCGGTAGCGCTCATCCACCCTTAGTGGAAGCGCTGATTGAATCGCGCTTCCGAGCAGCCCAGGGATGGGCCGCCAAAATCAGGAACGTAAGTAGGAGGCGACCCCGTCGCCGAAGCTCTGCTTTTGGTTTTTGGCAAGCGTCGCTGATTCAAGACAGGATGCCTTTAATCAGCGCTTCCTTAGGAAAACGCTACGCAGGCGGCTCCTAGGAGTCTGTCGGGCTTGAGCGTCCGTAGCGAGCTGAGTGGGGAATCGAGGCCAAATTTTCACGGTTTTGAGGATCATAGTGGTGGCTATGTGACGAAAAACCGGGGAAATTTGGACCGATTACCCGCCGGCGCAGTAGGACGATCTCAAGCCCGACAGACTCCTAGAACAACGGGGCCGACTTGTTCGCACCCCCAAACCCAAGCAGGATGTTGAACACTGGCTTTTGCGTTGTCCCGTAGCTTCCTTTCGATTGGCCTGCAAGGAGACCGCCGATGACCGTGACCCGTGTGACCCTCGACGAAAACGAAATCCCCAGCCACTGGTACAACGTGGTGGCCGACATGCCCAATCCCCCCAGCCCGCCGCTGGGGCCGGACGGCAACCCGGTCAGCCCCGAGCAGATGCTGGCGATCTTCCCCGGTAACCTGCTTGAGCAAGAGATGAGCGCCGAGCGCTGGATCCCCATCCCCGAGCCGGTGCGCGAGGCCTACAAGATCTGGCGTCCCACCCCTTTGATGCGGGCGGTGCGGCTGGAACGTGCGCTCGGGACCCCGGCCAAGATCTACTTCAAATACGAGGGGGTATCCCCTTCAGGCTCGCACAAACCCAATACCTCGATCCCCCAGGCCTACTACAACAAACAGGCGGGGATCCACCGTCTGACCACCGAGACCGGCGCCGGGCAGTGGGGCAGCTCGATCGCCTTTGCCGGTCAGCTTTTCGGGGTCGACGTGCGGGTCTATATGGTTAAGGTGAGTTACCACCAAAAACCCTACCGCCGCTCGATGATGCAAACCTGGGGGGCCGAAGTGTTCGCCAGCCCCAGCAACATGACCCAAACCGGCCGCGCCATCCTCGAAAAGGATCCCGACAACCAAGGCTCTTTGGGCATCGCCATCTCAGAGGCGGTGGAGGAGGCGGCGGGACGGGCCGACACCAATTACTCGCTCGGTTCGGTGCTCAACCATGTGCTGCTGCACCAAACCGTCATTGGGCTGGAGGCCAAGAAGCAGTTCGAAAAGATCGGCGCCTACCCCGACATGATCTTCGCCCCCTGCGGCGGCGGCTCGAATTTCGCGGGGATCGGCTTTCCCTTCTTGGCCGACAAAGCGGCGGGGAAACAGGTGCGGCTGGTGGCGGTCGAGCCGACCTCGTGTCCGACCCTGACCAAGGGGGTCTATGCCTACGACTACGGCGACGCCTCCGGCTTCACTCCGCTGATGCAGATGTACACCCTCGGGCACGACTTCATGCCGCCCGGCATCCACGCAGGGGGACTGCGCTACCACGGCGACTCCCCCCTGGTGTCTCAGCTCTACCACGAAAAGCTCATTGAGGCGGTGGCGGTGCCGCAACTGGCCACCTTCGAAGCGGGGGTGCAGTTCGCCCGCACCGAGGGGATCATCCCCGCCCCCGAGTCGTGCCACGCCATCCGCGCCTGCATTGACGAAGCGCTGCGCTGCAAGCAGAGCGGCGAGCCCAAAACCCTGCTCTTCAACCTATCGGGGCACGGCCACTTCGATATGTCCTCATACGACCGTTACTTCGCAGGGGAGCTTGAGGATTTCGAATACCCTGCCGAGGCGATTGCCGAGTCGTTGAACCATTTGCCCAAAGTGGGGGGGTAAAGATCGGTTGCGCTGGTGGCTCCAGCTTTCGCTGGTCCAGCTTCCCCCCCCAAAAAACAAAAAAGCCCCCGGAGCGATCCGGGGGCTTTTTTGTTTTCTTGCCTAAAACCAAGCGGGTCAAGCTTTGGTGCGATCCAACCCCAGCTCTTTGACCTCATGCTGATCGAGGGCGTGCAGCATGCGGTCACGATGGTAGGGGTCGAACTGGCCGATGTAGGTCGGCAGCACCCAGGTCATGCCGCGAGGTTTGAGACCGAAGACCGAGGTCATGGCGTTGTCGGAACAAACGGAATCCACCCGCGCCCCATCGACCATCTCGCTGGTGAGGATCTTGCCGGGCAGGAACGAAACCGCCCCGGCCAGCAGATCGGCCATGCCGAGGGGAATGGGGAGGATCGGACGCTGTTTGCCGATGGCCGCCGCCATGGTCATGGTCAGGATTTGACGCATGGTGAAGACCTCGGGGCCACCCAGATCATAGGTCTGGCCGAAGGTCTTGCGCTGATCGAGGCATTGGATCATCGGGGTGACCACATCCTCGGCCCAGATCGGCTGCATCTTGACCGTGCCGCAACCGATCATCGGCATTACCGGCAGCATGCGGGCCATACGGGCAAAACGGGTGATGGTGCTGTCGCCGCTACCGAAAATCAGGGAGGGGCGCAGAACGGTAACGTCGAGATCGTCAACCAGAGCGGCCCGCTCCCCCATCCCTTTGGATTGGAAATAGCGGCTTTCGGAGTTGCTGTCGGCCCCAAGTGCCGAAACGTGCACCAGCCGCTTCACCCCGGTTTGGCGCATGGCTGCCACAATGTTGGCTGGCCCCATGGCGTTCACCTTGTCGAGGTGGTTGCGCTTGGAATCGACCAGGGCACCAGACAGGTTGATCACCGCATCGACCCCAGCAAAGGCCTCGGCCAACCCTTCGCCGGTGACCACATTGCCGTGGCACCAATCGACCAGCCCCAAATACAGGGATTGACGTTTGACCAAATCGGGGCGACGGCTGATCGCACGGACCTTGATGCCGTTGTTGACCAGTTCCGAGAGCAGGTGGCGACCGACGAAGCCGGAGGCTCCGACCACAGCAATGCGACGGAAAATCATCAACCGTTCCTCTTGGGTTCCGGGATTGTAAAATCAGAGACGGGCTTGTTGAAAAAGCCCGTTTTTTTAATGGATTGAGCCGTCCAGGTCAACGCTGGGCCATGCTGTCGAAGAAGTCGTCGTTGTTCTTCGTGCCCGAAAGCTTGTCAAGCAGGAACTCCATCGCCCCGATCGCCCCCATGTCGTGCAGGATCTTGCGCAGCACCCACATTTTTTGCAGATGGGCCGGGGAGACCAGCAACTCCTCTTTGCGGGTACCCGACTTGGCGATGTCGATGGCGGGGAAGATCCGCTTGTCGGCCAGTTTGCGGTCGAGCACCACCTCTTGGTTACCGGTCCCCTTGAATTCTTCGAAGATGACCTCATCCATGCGCGAGCCGGTGTCGATCAGGGCGGTGGCCAGGATGGTCAGACTCCCCCCCTCCTCGATGTTGCGGGCCGCACCGAAGAAGCGTTTGGGTTTGTGCAGGGCGTGGGCGTCGACACCACCGGTGAGGATCTTGCCCGAGGCGGGAACCACCGTGTTGTAGGCGCGGGCCAGACGGGTGATCGAATCGAGCAGAATGACCACATCGACACCACACTCCACCAACCGCTTGGCCTTCTCGATCACCATCTCGGCGACCTGAACGTGCCGGGTGGCCGGTTCGTCGAAGGTCGAGGAGACCACCTCCCCCTTCACCGAACGGGCCATGTCGGTCACCTCCTCGGGCCGCTCGTCGATGAGCAACACGATCAGGAAGATCTCCGGATGGTTGGTGGTGATGGCGTGGGCGATTTCTTGCAGCAGCACCGTCTTACCGGTGCGGGGGGGGGCGACGATCAAGCCGCGCTGCCCTTTGCCGATGGGGGCGGCCAGGTCGATGACCCGGGTGGTGATCGGTCCCACTTCGTATTCAAGGCTGAGCCGCTCGTCGGGGTACAGGGGGGTCAGATCGTCGAAGTGGACCCGCTCGCGCGCCTTTTCGACCGAGCGGAAGTTAATCGCCTCGACCTTGAGCAGTGCAAAATAACGCTCCCCCTCTTTGGGCGGGCGGATCTTGCCGGTGACGGTGTCGCCAGTCTTGAGGTTGAAACGGCGGATCTGCGAGGGCGACACATAGATATCGTCGGGCCCGGCCAGGTAACTGGCGTCGGGGGCGCGCAAAAAACCGTACCCCTCTTGCACGATCTCAAGCACCCCTTCGGCCTGAATCGAGCCGTGGTTGCGCGAGTGCACCCGCAGCACCTCGTAGACCAGATCCTGGCGCCGCATCCCCGAGGCCCCCTCGATCTTGTAATTGCGGGCCAACGCCCCCAGCTCGGTGATCGGGGTGCGCTTGAGGTCGTTGAGGTTGATTTCGGGACCGGCGGGGGGGGCGGTGGGCCGGGGAGGGCGACGGCTGGCGCGGGCCAATCGGCCCGTCTCGCCCCCTTCCGAAGAGGTGCCGTTGCCGTTGCTCCCCACCCCCCGCCGCTTGAGCGACGGTACCATCGGGAGGGAACCTCCATCCCCTTCGAGGCTGGAGGTGGAGGAGGATTCAGAGGCGGCTTCGGAATCGGTATCGTCGAACTGCTCTTCGGACCCGCTAGACGTGGATGACATCCGGTACCCTTTGACTGGTCGAACTTGAGGAGAGGCGCTACGGCATACGATTCGGGCACAAAACCCGAGTGTGGTGCGATGCGAAGGGAATGATTCCAGCAATCGAACTGGAACTGGGGCGGGAACGGGGAACCTATCGTGGATGCCGCGAGCACCCGGCAAGATCCGGTGGTCGAGCGGCCAATTCAAAAAGGGGAACGGGTATCGGCAGGATTCCTGAAGGCTTCCTTCCCCGCGACGTCCCAGCGAGGAGGTGGGAACGCTAGTCCTTGGTCACTCGGGTTGTCAACCGGACTTTGCCGGTCCGGTCGGGGTCCGGTGGCATCCGTTTCCCCCTTCCCTGGTGGACTCTTCTGGACACAGGTTACCCCGCCTCGGGTTGTCCCCCCCTGGATGAGGTGGATTGTTTATTCCCCGTACACTCCCCAAAGACCGAATGGGGGCAGGCGGCGCAGATGTTCAGATCGAGGTTGGGCACGATAGCGGCCAGGGCGCCGGTTTTGGAATCGAAGACGTGGTCCTCCCCAATCGCCTTCAGGGCGCCGCTCTTGCGCAACAAATCCATTACCTGCGGCTTAACGTCGTAGAGGTAGAGATCGCCACCCGCCTTGCGCCGCTCCTCGGCCAGACGGGTCAACACGTCGACCCCCGAGACATCGACATGGTTGATCCCCTGACAAACCACCATGGTTTTGGTCTGGCCCGGCAGCAGAGCGCTCACCTTGGCGAGCTGCTCCTCCACATGGTTGACCGCCCCAAAGTAGAGGGAGCCGTCGATGCGCACGATGCCGAACTGGGGGCACTGGGGCAGGTAGGGGTTGGTGGTGAATTTACGGGTTACGGGATCGGGAACCCGTAGCAACACCTGGGGGCGCGAAGTGCGATTGAGGTAGAGCAGCAGCGAGAGCATCACCCCGAGGAAGATCGCGAACTCCAACTCTAAAAACAGGGCGCTGAAGAAGGTGGTCGCCATGATCGCGGTTTCGGGGCGGCTGGCGTGCAGGATGTGTTTGATCTCTTTGAAATCAATCAGTCCGTAAGCGACCAAAAAGAGCAGCCCCCCCATCGCCGCCTTGGGCAGATAGGCGGCCAGCGGCGCGACCATCACCACGATCATCATCAGCAGCAGCCCGGCAAAGATCGCCGCCAGCGGGGTTTTGGCCCCCGCTGAGTAGTTGATGCCGCTGCGGTTGAACGAGCCGGTGGCCACATAGCCCGAGAAGAAGGAACCCGCCAGGTTGGAGAGTCCCTGACCGATGAACTCCTGGTTGCCGTCGATCCGCTGTCCGGTGCGCTGCGCCAGCGACCGCCCAATCGAAACCGCCTCGGTCAAGGCGAACAGGGTCACCGCCAAGGCGGCCGGGGCCAGCTCTTTGATGGTGGCCAGGCTCAGGTCGGGGGCCGACAGTGGCGGTAGGGTGTCGGGTAGGGCGCCGACCGTGACGATGCCGGTGACGTCGAAGCCGTACATCCGATTGAGCAGGAGCGACACCAAGCTGCCAACCACCATTGCCACCAGCAGGAAGGGGAGCTTGGGCCAGAGCTTCTTGACCAACACCCCCGAAATCAGGGTCGCCGCCCCCACCGCCGTGATGTAAGGGTTCACGTGCGGCAATCCCGCAACGGTGAGCTGGAAGACCTCGACCAGATCGGCGTCCCGTGGGATATCAATGCCGAAAAAATTCTTGATCTGCTTGGCGGCGATCCACACCGCCGCCCCCGCCGTGAACCCCACCACCACCGAATGGGAGATGAAGTTGACCAGCGTCCCGGCCCGAGCGAGCCCGAGTACCAGTTCGATTACCCCAACCATGAAGGTCAGGGTCAGCGCCAGGGTGACGTATTGGGCACTTCCCGGTTCGGCAAAGGCGGAGAGCGAGGAAAACAGCACAATCGAAGCGGCGGTGGTCGGCCCCGAAACCAATAAGCGCGACGAGCCGAAGAAGGCGGCGATGATCGCCGGAACCATCCCGGCGTAGAGGCCGTATTCGGGGGGCATGCCGGCGATGACGGCAAAGGCGACCCCCTGCGGCAGCACCACCACCGCCCCGGTGAGACCGGCAATAAAATCGGCTTTCCAGGTCTTGCGGGTTTCGGGAAGCCAGCGCAGGAACGGCGTCCATGGCTTAAGCCACGGGTGAAAATCGGGATGACTCATGAACGATACGTCGCGCCCATAGAAGGGATTGATGGCAACTTATGCAATGCTGCCACCGAGCGAAGCCGGTTGGACGGTAGAGGCTTCGCTGTCAAAACGGTTGTTCGGATGCGGAGTGGGGCCTGCTTGTTGTTCGTCGCAATGCCCGCAATGGCGGATGCGCCGCGCCGATTCACCCTACGACTTGCCGACCCGACCCTTTCGGGTTCATCGATTCGCGGACGGGGTCCGCTCCTACAGTGGATCCGCAGCGCACCCTCCTTCCCCAAACATCCTCAGCGCACCACCATGACCGAGTTTTCGGCCATCTGGACCACGTTGAAGGCGGTCCCCCCCATGAAGAAGCGGCCCAGCCCTTTGTTGGTTTCGGCTGCCAGAACGATCACCGAGTAGGCCCGCCCCAACTTGACCAATTCCTCGACCGGATGGCCGACGGCGGTCAGGGTTTCAAGCACCTCCAACCCCGCCTCCTCCATGCGGCGGCGCCCCTCGTCGACGATGGCCTGGGCTTTGTCGACATCCCCTTCGTTGGCCGCCACCGAGATCAGCGACACCGGGCACTTGCAGCGCAGCGCCACGGTGGCGTCTTTAATCATCGCCTCATAAGCCTTGTCGCTGCCGTCGATGCCGATGAGGTGGCCGTGCCCCTCCTCCAGCTCCCGGGCGACCAGCACCGAGCAGGGGGCATGGATCACCACCTTTTGCGCCACCGACGACATCAGGAATTTCGACAAACCCCTGCGCTGCCCGGTCGCCCCCAGGATCACCAGGTCGTACCCCTCAGCCACCGCCTCACCCAGCACCACCTCGGCAATGTTGCGTCCGGTCTTGAGTTTGAGTCGGATGCAATGCCCCTCGGGGCTCTTGTAACAGACCTGGAACTCCCCGAGCGGATCGCCGTTGAATTCTCGCTGCGCCTCTTGGTGAGCCCAGTTTTCTTGCATCCAGCCGTATTCGATCAGGGTGCGGCGCGCCTCCTCCAAAAAGCGCATGCCGGGCAGCTCGACCCCCCAACCCAGCATGTTTTCCCGCACCGGACGCATCGTTTGCCCCTCGGAGGCAAAGGCGTCGTCGGAACGCCGCACAAACATGATGGTGATCTCGGCGTCGACCCCACCGCCGAGCTTGGCGCCGTAGCGCATGCCGCGTAGCGCCTCCTCGGAGCCGTCGATGCAGATCAGCAGTTTGAAGGGTGTGGTTTCGCTCATCGGAATACCTCGGCGCGCACGTCGTGTGGCATCAAACCCCCAGCAGGGGCCAATAGAGTTTGGCGAACAACATCATGACGACGGTCGACATAATCACCATCTTCCATCCCATTTTGAGGAAATCGGTGGTTTTGAGGTAGCCGCTTGAATAAACGATGGTGCAGGCGGGGGTCCCCACCACGGTGAGGTAGGCAAAGGCGGAGGCGATGGCGGTCAGATAGCCGATCACCAGGGGCGACTCCCCCGCCCCCACCGCCATGTTGAGGACGATGGGGCCAAGAATCGCCACCGCCGCCCCGTTGCTCATGGTGTTGGTCACCAGGGTGGTGAGCAGAATGACCGCCAGCCACAACCCCATCCCGTGGTCAAACCCGAACGGCGCCAGCGCTCCGAGGAAGGCCTGGGCCACCCAGGCGGCGCCGCCGGTACTCATCATTTGCAGCCCCAGCGAGATGGCGGCGGCATACAGCAGCACCACCCCCCAGTTCACCCCGGAGTTGTAGTCCTCCCAGCGCACTAATCCGAAGATCAGGTAGACCGCCGCCCCGAGGATGGCGATGGTCCCCATGCCGTACCGCTCCGACAGGGTGATCCAGCCGACCAGCACGATGGCGAACAGGGCAATGGCCAGGTAGTGCTTGCCCCGCAGCGGCCCCTCCTTGGCAACCTCCTCCTTCAGGCGACCTACCGAGGTGCTCAAATCGCGCATCTCGGGCTTGAAGGTCATGAAGAGCAGCACCGTCAGAAAAGGAAGCTGCAAGAAGATCATGGGATAGGCGTAGGCCATCCAGTCGAGGTAGGAGATGTTATACAGGGGGTTGTCGTGACCGAAGAAGTCGGCCCAATAGCCGATCATGATGGCGTTGCGCGCCCCGCCCGAGGGGGTGCCGATCCCGGCGATGGAGCAGCCGTAGCTGATCGAAAACAGCAAGATCGCCGCGACGTTGCGGATTTTTTTGGGGTCCTCCCCCGAAAGGGAGATCAGCGACAGCGCCACAGGCAACATCATGGCGGCCACGGTGTGTTCGCCGATGAACGAGGCCAAGAGCGCCGACACCAGGGAGATCCCCGTCGAGATCCAGACCAGCTTGGTGCCGGTTACCTTGATGATCGCCAGCGCAATCCGTTTATCGAGCCCCTGCTTGACCAGAGCAACCGCCAGCATCAGGGAGCCCATGATGAAAAAGACCGAGTCGCTCATAAACGAGCGGCTGACCTCTTTCGATGAGACCCCGAGCAAAAAAACCTCGGCCACCGCGATCAACAACGCCACGGTGGGCAGGGGGATCGGCTCGGTGACGAAGATGACGGTGGCGACCACCGACATCGCCAGTACCCGTTGCCCCTCGGGGGACAACCCCTCCGGGGTCGGCATGGCGATCAAGCCGTAGCCAATCAGCAAGGCGACCCAGAGCCACTTTTTGTCCCAGATAAAGGCCAGCATCGAAACGCCCCCGCAAGAGGATCTGCCGCGAAGCCCTGAAAACGTCCGACCCCGCCCGACAGCGGGGGATGGTATTCCTTACCGATTTCGGGGCGACCCAAGATCCCTTTATCGGGGGGTTAAGGAAGCGCTGATTGATTAGCGCTTCCTCGTGACCCAGGGATGGGCACCAAAATGGTGCGCTGTCGTAGGAGGCGACCCCGTCGCCGAAGCTCTGCTGATTTTGAAAGCGAAGCAAAAACCACGTCGCCTCAGGCGCCTACTTTTGGCTTTTGCCAGGCGTCGCCGATTCAAAACAAGATGCATTTAATCAGCATTTCTTTAAATCCCGAGTAACTATTCAGCCCCACCCCCAAAAAAACACTTGACAAGGTTTTTTCAAGAAAATCCAGTCCTCGCCTTAATCTGCCGGGCGCCGCTCAAAAGGGTGTTTCCTGTGCCCCATAAGGCGCCCTAACCCTCGCCGATGTAGCGGCCACTACGGGGGGGTGTTGCGGGGCTCTTCAGGGCTGTGTGGCGGCTTTACGGCACGAAAAATCGACCCCAAAAACCGGTGTTATCATCGCCTCACGACAACCGATACGAGGTGAACCCCGGTGACCATCAACCGCATCGATGCCACGGCAGCGGTGGCACACGTTAAAAAATTACTGGCG
>MNWR01000018.1 GCA_001872725.1 Proteobacteria bacterium CG1_02_64_396
CAACCCTGGAACCTCAACCCCCGCCTGCTCGATGTGCCCCGCATCCTCCTTTTGTGCGCTGAAGGAAAAGCGGCCACGGCGGAGCACGGCCTTCCAAAGAGCAACAGCGACCACCTCCACCCAAACCCGATCTCGCCCCGACAACTCAGCTTCGCTTCGGCCACAGAAGTGGCCTCCCACAGGCAAGGGTGAAGGTCGGGGTTGGGGTCGGTTTTGGTGGGTGCGGGGTCGGGTCGATGAAAAAAAAGACCCGGCTCGCAGGCCGGGTCGAGGAGGGGAAGGAGGTGAAGATCAGGGGGTGCGGTAGATCAGTCCGCTGGCGCTGGTCATCAGCCGCATCTCCCACATGGGGGTGGTTTTGCCACCGCTGAGGTCGACATTGAGGAAGATCGTGTTGGCCTGACTGCCGTCCCCCATCTCGATGGTGTAGGTGTTGGGGCCGGTGCGGGTCAGGTAGTTGCCGTTGCCGTCCCAGGTCAGCACCGAGGCGGCCCCGCCGTTGAGGGCGTAGCTGACCGTGCCGGAGGCGTCGATGGTGAGCGCCATCGTCCCCGCCCCCCCGATGGTGTGGGTTCCGGTGGCATCGATAAAGGTGACCGCCGCGCCGCTGCCGGTAGCGCTGTAGGTTCCGGCGATGGCGGCGAAATCGGTGGGGACGGTCGTCCCGTACTGGTTGATGGGATCGTTGCTGAACATCGCCTGTTTACCCAGGGCGTCGGTGTAGGTGCCGACGATCAGGCCGTTGGGTTGAATGGCGAACCCCATGCTGGGGACGCCATTGCCGAAACCGAAGGCGAAGCGCCAGGCGTTGGCGACCCAGACGAAGCCCTCGGCCATGACGTCGCTCAGGTTGCCGAGGATGGGGATGTTGGGGTTGGGCTCGTTGGTGGTGATGTTGATCGCCCCACCGCTGACGTTGCCCTGTTGCCCCACCTGACTCATGGCGAAGGTGAAGGGGCCGACCGGCAGATCGGTGGAGGTCGAGCTCCAGACATAGACCGGGTAACTCCCCGCTGCCTTGGCCATCAGGGTTAGCCCCGCATCGCTCTGCAACCACCCTTGGGGACCGGCGGGCAATTGCCCCGCTTCGGCCACCACATCCTGCTGCAATAGGGTTTTGTTGATGACCAGTTTGGCGTAGCCGCTGGGATGCAGGGTCAGGGTGATGCGCGAGTCGTACAGGGTCAGCGCCGATGGGCTCCAGGAGGTCAGCTCCCAGCCGTTGGGGCCGGGGCCCGAAAGGTGGCTGGCGGCGGCCATTGCGACGTTGGGGTGGCTGGCGGAGGTGGTGGCGTAGACGACGTTTTGGTTGGTGTCGTTCACGGTGATGGCGCCGCTCGCCGCCACGGTGACCGTCAACGCCTGCCCCGCACTCAGGGCCGGAAAGGTGGCGGCGTTGGCCGAGGCGACGTTGACGGTGTAGTTGCCCGCCGCGGCGGCATAAAGGGCCAGATCGCGGTCGGCGCCGAAGTTGTAGACGTTGGTGGTGGTACCGCCCCCACCCCCGCCGCCGGTGACGGTGAAGGGGACAGAGGAGACCGAGCCGCCGCTGGGCAGTTGGGCGATGGTGATCGGTCCCGAAGTCGCCCCGCTGGGGACGATCACCCCGATCAGACCGTCAGTCAGGCTGACCGGGGTCGCTTGCACCCCGCCGCCGAAGGTGACACTCACCCCCCCGGCGGTGGTTTTGAAGTGGCTGCCGACGATGGCGATTTGGGTGCCGACCGGCCCCGCAGAGGGGGTGATTGAAGTGATGGTCGGTGCGGTCGTCCCGCCGCCCCCCCCCGTTCCACCGCCGCTGGGCGGGGTGTAAAAGCCGCCGCCGATGGTCGGTACGGTCACTCCCGAGTAGGCCGAGGCGTGGTTGCCGGCGAAGGTGGTGGCGGCGGTGTTCAGCGCCGTCATGCCGGTGGTGTCGAGGGCGGGCAGGTTGGCGGTTCCGCCCCCGTTGGAGAGGGTCACCTGCCCCCCCGAGGCGTCCAGTCCGTCGAGTTTGCCGTCGGCCATGTCTTGGCTCAGGGCAATCGCTACGTCGATGGGGCTCGCCCCGGCAACCCCGGCGCTTTGCCCAAGCTGCGAGATCCCCCCGAGCAGGGCGGCGTACTGCTTTTGCGCCGCCGTGGCGTTGGCGGGCAGGTTGAGCGGATCGGGGGGGATGACGGTGGTGGGATCGAAGCCCAAGTTGGTTTGGGCCGAGGCAATCGCGCTGCTCACCGCTGTCCCGACCGCCGTGCCCCCCGCTGCCATCAACTTGGCCGACAGCGCCAGGGCGTGGGTGTAGGGGGTGATGGCGGCGGTGACGGCGCCGCTGGCGGGCAGTGAGGCGATCAGCCCTTCGAGTTCGGCCCCCGTCCCCAGGGCAACGGTGTTGCCGGTCGCCTCGTCGGTGTAGCTCCCCCCGGTGGCGACCACCTCGAAGGGGGGGGTGGCGCTGCTGGGAATGGTGCCGCTCCAGGCGCCGTCGCTGGCGGTGCTGAAGGGACCCGCGACCGCCGCCCCCCGGCTGCCGTCGGCGTTGATGGCGTACAGGGTCACCGAGGCCCCCCCCACCGGCCCCTTGGTGACCGAACCGCCCACCGAGGTGGTGGTTGTCCCACCCCCCGTCGAAGAGGAAGAGCCCCCGCCGCCGCCGCAGCCGCTTACGGCGGCGGCCAGCAGCAGGGCCAAAAGGGGGTTGGGGGTGCGGGGTATGCGGATCATGACGGACCTCCGTGACGGCGAATGGGATGGCCCATCTTGTACGGGTGAAGGGGGTGAAGACACCCCGCGAACGGGGGGGGAGTGCGCAACATCGCAGAGCGACCTTAAGGAGGCGCCGATTGATGCAGCGTTTCTTTAACGGGGGGAGAGGTCGGCGGTTTCAGGGGCGATCACGGGGCCCAAAAAAAGCCATGAAGGGGGGCGCCCCTTCATGGCCTGAGGTTGTTCAGCGCGGGTGCCGGGTCAGAACGCCTCGTCCTTCAGGCGCAAAAGCAGCATCTCGCGCACTGCGGCGAAATACTTCACGACGATGGCGTCGTACTTGGCCTCGTCGGCGGTGAAGACAAAATGACCGGCGTCGGGGCTGCTGGGGGGCTTGGCCAGATAGTCGGCGTCGGCGACCACATCTTGGTCGAGGGCGACGATGGAGGAGCCGTCGCCGGGCCGCTTGCCCCCCGACATGGTGTTGGCCGAGGCGTCGACGGTGCGAAACGCCAGCCGGGTCTCCTCCCCGCCCCGCAGCAAGATGTGGGGGTGGGCGTAGGCCTTGGAGCCGAACATGCTGTGTTCGGCCATGGCATCGCCGAATCCGACCGCGATCCAGACCTTAAGAACCGGCACCTTTTGGTTGTCGGCCAGCTCCTGCTCGTGGTGGTACACCTGCACCCCCACCGAGCCGAAGAGGTTGCCCATGATCCCCCCCTCGCCGATCCCCCGCTGACCCCGTTGATCGGGGGCGGGCAGATACAGGGGGAAGCCGTGGGGCGAATACAGCATCGACGAACGGGACCAGGACTCGTCCTTATCGACCGAAAGGCTGGTTTCGTAGTGGTAGGGGGTGGCCACCGCCTCTTTGATGGTCGCCTGGTAATCGGGGTTGTCGGTCAACTGGTTGGGAGCGACCACCTCCCAGCCCAGGGCGGTCAGGTCGGCCACCACCTGCTCGTAGAGTTGATCGGTGAGCTTCTGCCGCCCCTCGGTGCTCAACCCCTCCAGCGAGGCGTAGGCGTGGGCGGTGTCGTCCCGGTGTTCGTAGCCGTTCTCGAACTCCACCACGAAATCGGTCAGCAGAACCTTCTTGGTACCCTCAAGCTCGTCGGCGTCGTCCTCCCAGGTGTAATCCTCGAATTGGTCGCTGCGGTCGCCTGAAAGATCGAACACCGCAACATCGTCCCAAGGGGAGTCCCAGGGTTTAGAGGATGAGGCATGCGCCATGAGGGGGAGGGTGAGTCCTAGAGCCAGGGCCATCAGGGTTGAGCGTTTCATGGGACTCTCCTTGGTTGGGCATGCAGATCGGGGCGACACAGGTGGGTGGAGCACGGAGCGACCCAGGCATCATCATCCTGCTTTTGGCTGTCATCAATGCCTGAGGATGTTGTATTTATTATATTTATTCAAATAGTTACAAATACGAGTCTACCCCCCGAGGATGCGGGGTGTTTTTTGGGGGTCGCTTGCACGACGATCCCCGGTTGATTCCCGTCCCCCCCCGTTTTACCCCCCCTTCAAGGCAACGTGGCGCCGTCCCTTGGACGCCAGCCGGGTCGTGGCAATCCGTGCGCTGCGCTCGCTGCCGAGAAGGTCGCTTCGAGCTGAGGCGTCGAGCTTCACCCTGTCCCCATCTGCTCGATCCCTGCAATGGAACCCCAAGGGGGAGGGGAGGCAGGGCGTTGGCAACCGGGAGACCCTCATCCAAAAAAAAGGGGGGCTCAAGGCCCCCCTCTTGCTGCGTGGCCCCCCCCTTATGGCCAAGGGACGTTGGGGTAGGAGGCCGTGTTGAGCTGGTCGTCGGCGGTGAACCAAACCCCGTCGAGGCCGGGCCCCGTGTAGTTGATCTGGCTGGTCATCACCCCCTGGGGGTCGTAGGTGTAGGCGGTGTATTGCAGGTAGTCGTCGACCGTGAACCAGATGTTGTCGACCCCTATGCCCGCACTGGCGTAGATCAGGTTATGACCGGCGGCATCGCTCACCTGATGGGTGATGTAGCCGATCGTGTCGTCGGCGGTTTGCCAAACGGTGTCGGGGCCCGCGTCGCTGTAGGTGATGCCGTCGAGGGTCAAGCCGCCGTTGCTGGCGGTCAATTGGCTCCATTCGGTGATGGCCCCCAACCCGTCGCGGTAGATCTGAACGACGTTGCCCGCCACGTCGTAATTCCAAACCCCGTCGATCAGCACGGTGTCGTCGCCGGTCAGCCAGATCCCGTCGGGACCGGCGGTGTCGTAGAGCTTGTAGGTGAGCATCCGCCCCTGGCCGTCGTAGGTGTAGTCGAGATGGCCGTAGCCGCTGGGGGTGCCGATGGGATCGTCGGCGTTGAAGTAGATGCCGTCGACGCCGGGGCCGTAGTGGTAGACCGATTGGATCGCCTTACCGGCGCCGTTCAGGGTCGAGTCGACGTAGGTGCAGGGATCGTCGGCGGTGAAGGCCAGACCGTCGGCCCCCATGTTCATCACCGCGCAGCCCCCCGCCGGCTTGCCGTCGGGCAGGAAGCGGCTGACGGTGTAACTGCTGACGGTGTCGTCGGCACTGAAGGCAATGCCGTCGACACCGGGGGCGGTGTAGAAGATCGACAGGGTGTTTTTGCCGTTGGCGTTGTAGCTGCGGTAGGTGTACGGCCCGTTGGGGGTGTCGTCGGCGGTGAACCACAAGCCGTCGCTTCCCTTGCCGTTGTAGGTGACCTGACGCAGCGAGTGCCCGGCGGCGTCCTTTTGCTGGACGGTGTAACTGATGAGGGTGTCGTCGCCGTTGAACCACAGGTTGTCGGCTCCGCGACCGATCAGATGGGCGGTTTGGGTCGCGTTGCCGGAGCCGTCGTACAGGGTCGCGACCGCGCCGCTGGCGACGTCGTCGGCGGTCAGCCACAGCCCGTCCAACCCCGCCCCGGTGTAGGTGGCGGCAAGGGCCAGCAACCCGGCGGCATCGTAGGCGTAGAAGCTGTAGCTGCTCGGCGTGTCGTCGGAGGTGAACCAGATGCTATCGGGGCCGGGGCCATAGCCGATGGTGTGGGTCAGCCGACCGCCGCTCACCACTCCGGCCACGGCGGTTTGCACCGTATCGTCGGCGGTGAACCAGGTTTGATCGGCCCCCTTGCCGTTGAAGGTCACCGATTGCAGGGCGTTGCCCGAGGGGTCGACCTCGACGACGGTGTACCAGCCGATGGCGTCGTCGGCGGTAAACAGCACGGTATCGGGACCGGCGTTGATGTAGTGGACATCCTGCACCCCGTACCCCGAACCGTTGAGGGCGATCAGATCCCAGCCGGTGTTGCCCAGGGTGTCGTCGGCGGTGAAGAAGGTCTTGTCGGGACCGGCGACCAAGGTCGGCACGAGGATGCGGTTGCCGTTGCCGTCGTCCCCCGTGACCCCGAGCAACGTGTTGTACGACGCATTGGTAGTGTCGTCGGCGGTGTGCCAGATGCCGTCGAGGCCCGGTCCGGTGATTTGCAGGTTGTTCACGGCGTTGCCCTGGCCGAGGTAGTTCAGGGCGTAGTAGACCTGCACGTCGTCGGCGGTCAGGGGCAGGTTGTCGGAGCCGAGCTCGAATTTGCTGCTCCCCACCGCTTGCCCTGAGGTGTCGTATTCGTAGGCAAGGTAATTGGGGACCAACCCCACCGCGCCGGGGTAATAGTTGACACTTATCGAGGCGCGAACGGCGGTGGTGGGGGGGAACACCGCGCTTTTCATGGCGGGCAGGGCGCCGCTCCAGGCGGCGGCGATGCTGGCCGAGGGGTCGCTGCCGCTCGGGTGAACCAGGGCGGGTAGCGAGGCCGGGGCAACAAAGGCGATGCCGACGTTGGGCGTGCTGCCCCCGCTGCCGCCAATGTTGCCCCCGGTCGAACCGCCGCTGCTGCCGCCGCCAGTTCCACCACCGCTGCCGCCCCCCGTCCCTCCGCCCGTCCCACCACCCGTGCCACCACCGCTGCCGCCACTCGCAGCGGTGCAGGTCAGGACGTTGCTGGTGTCGAGGGTGCAGCCGCTCGACAGCCCGTTGTTCAGCTCGGTATCGAACTGGGTTTTCAAGGTGGCGTGGTTTTGGGCGACGTGGTCGAGGTAGCCGCTCAGGTTGCTTTGGTAGGTGGGGTTGCCGTACTGCATTTGCGACAGCGCCCGCAGCGCCTCGCGGTAGGCCAGTTGCTGCCCGGTGGTGGCGCTCAGGGCGGGCTGGGTGTCGAAGAGGTCGAGCTGGGGATCGAGCCCCAGGTCGGTACGAATCTGGGCAGCGGCGGCGGCGACGTCGGCGGGGGCCAGGCTGGTCGCGGCCCGCAGCGCCGCCTCGGTCAGGGGGGTGAGGGCGGCGGCGACGGTGCCGACGCCGCTCACGCTGGCCACCGAGCGCAGGGTCCCGGCCCCGACCGGGGTGCCGGTGGTGTTGTCGTTGGGATTGGCTTCGTCGTCGTAGGCGGCTCCGGCCCCGATTTCGAGCAGGGCGTCGCCGGTGTAGCTGCCGACGTCGATGCTGTAGGTCGAGGTGGCTGGGTCGATGGCAGCGCAGCCGAGCTGGGCCCCTTTGACCCCGCCGGTTAGGGCGTAGGCGCAAACCTCGCCGCTCAAAAAGCGCCCCCCCAGGGCGGTGCCGGAGAGGGTGGCGGTGGCGGTCGATCCCGAGCCGGAGGAGGAGCCTCCCCCCCCTCCGCCGCAGCCCGAGACGGCGGCGGCCAGCATCAAACTCAGGGCGATGCGGGAATGGTGGGTGGGTCGATGGCTCATGGACGATCCTCCGAGCTCATGTGAAAAGGGAGCCGGATCATCCGTGGGGTATTGGGGGGGAGATACCCCGAGAACACGGGGTCATAGGGGGTTTTGTGAACAACAACACGCGCAGGTCACGCAACAGGTGCGTTGCAACACGGGGCAAGTCGGAGCGGGATGCGGGGCGATGGGCGGCGGCGGTTCGAGGGCGCCTTAACAACCCAGGGATGGGCCACCAAAAGGGTGCGCTCCACGTGGGAGGCGACCTAAGTCGCCGAACCAAGCAGGGCGGGTCAGCGTTCGCGGACTTCGGTGCGCTGTCGTAGGAGGCGACTCGTCGCCGAACCGCGCAGGGCGGGTCAGCGTTCGCGGACTTCGGTCCGCTGTCGTAGGAGGCGACCCCGTCGCCGAACCAAGCTTCGGTCCGCTCTACGTAGGAGGCGACCTAAGTCGCCGAAGCCCCGCTTTTGGTTTTTGCGCAGCGTCGCCGAAAAAGGCAGGAGGACTTGATTCGGCGTTTCCCTCATATCTACCCCCTCAGCCCCCCAAGGAACTCCCC
>MNWR01000019.1 GCA_001872725.1 Proteobacteria bacterium CG1_02_64_396
TAGGAGTCTGTCGGACTTGAGATCGTCCTACTCGGCAATTGCTCCTGCATTGCTCTACCTCCTGCATCCATGCAGTCGTGCGCCGGCGGATAATCGGTCCAAATTCCCCCGGTTTTTCGTCACATAGCCACCACTATGATCCTCAAAACCGTGAAAATTTGGCCTCGATTCCCCACTCGGCTCGCTACGGACGCTCAAGCCCGACAGACTCCTAGGGAAGCGCTGATTGAATAGCGCTTGCGAGCGACCCAGGGATGGCTCGCCAAAATCAGGAACGTAGGAGGCGACCTAAGTCGCTGAAACCCTGGTGATTTTGCAAGCGAAGCAAAAACGCCGCCGCCTCATGGCGCCTACTTTTGGTTTTTGCGTAGCGCGCTGATTCAAGGCAGGAGCCTTTAATCGGCGTTTCCCTAACGCAGGGGGGCTACCAGATCCCGACCAGCCCCTTTCGACTCTGCGCCGACGCTGCTCCGGCAATCTAACCGCCACCTTCCGCATCCAGCAAGAAACCGTGGATGCCCCCTCTGTCGCCTTCCCGACAATCCCTCACCCCAAGTCCCATCTCCAACATCGTCCCACGACGGAAGTTATCCGTAGAACCATATTGAATTCAATTGGTTAGACGGATCTTTCACACCCGGCACGCCCCCTGCTAATCCCCGGCTGAAGCGATACCACCACGGCATATGCCATCGCCACCGTCCGGGAGGAAGCGATGATCGAACTTAAGGTGTTGGGCCAAGACGATTGCGCCAATGAGCCCTCAAAAGGGTGCGCCGCTTCAGGCTGCGGCAGCTCAAACGACGCGCTGAGCCACCTGCCCGAGGCGATCCGGGCCAAGGTGCACAACCACCCCTGTTATTCCGAGCAGGCCCATCACTACTACGCCCGGATGCACGTGGCGGTGGCCCCCGCCTGCAACATTCAATGTCACTACTGCAACCGCAAATACGACTGCGCCAACGAATCGCGCCCCGGCGTGGTCTCCGAACTTTTGACCCCCGCCCAGGCGATCAAAAAAACCCTGGCGGTGGCGGCCAACATCCCCCAGATGACGGTGCTGGGCATCGCCGGTCCCGGCGATCCGCTGGCCAACCCCGAGCGCACCTTCGAAACCTTCCGCGCCCTCAGCGAGCAGGCCCCCGACATCAAGCTGTGCGTCTCGACCAACGGTTTGGATCTGCCCAAACACGTCGAGGAGCTGGCCCAGCACAACATCGACCACGTCACCATCACCATCAACTGCGTCGATCCCGAGGTGGGGGCCAAGATCTACCCCTGGATCTACTGGAACAACCGGCGCATTCGCGGGGTGAAGGCCGCCAAGATCTTGATCGAGCAGCAGCAGAAGGGGCTTGAGATGCTCGTGGCCAAGGGGATTTTGGTGAAGGTCAACTCGGTGATGATCCCCGGCGTCAACGACCAGCACCTCAAAGAGGTCAGCAAGGTTGTCAAAGCCAAAGGGGCTTTTTTGCACAACGTCATGCCGCTGATCGCCGAGGCCGAACACGGCACCTTCTTTGGGGTCATGGGGCAACGCGGTCCCTCGGCCGCCGAGCTGCAAGCGTTGCAAGACGAGTGCGCGGGCGACATGGCGATGATGCGCCACTGCCGTCAGTGCCGGGCCGATGCGGTTGGGATGCTGGGCGAGGATCGCGGCGACGAGTTCACTCTCGACAAGCTTGAGACGATGGAGATCGACTACCCCGCCGCGATGGAACAACGGGCTCGGGTCCACGCCGCCATCGAGCAAAAGCTGGCCGAAAAATCCAAACCCCAGGCCACCGCGACGGTGTCGCTGGCCAGCATCGCCATCGCCCCGAAAACCCGGCCCGTGCTGATGGCGGTCGCCACCAAGGGGGGCGGGGTCATCAACGAACACTTCGGCCATGCCCGCGAGTTCTTGATTTACGAGGCATCGTCCCGCGGCGTGCGCTTCATCGGTCACCGCAAGGTCGACCTGTATTGCAGCGGCGACGACACCTGCGGCGACGGCGAGAGCGTGCTGAGCAAGACCATCCGCACCCTCGAAGGATGCGAAGCGGTGCTGTGCGCCAAGATCGGTTTCGAGCCTTGGGGGCAGTTGGAGGAGGCGGGGATCCAACCCGACGGTGGCCACGCCATGGAGGAGATCGAATCTGCCGTGGCGGCGGTGTACGCCGAGATGAAGGTTGCGGGAAAGCTTGAGGCCGCGCCCAAGCGCAGTGTTCAGGCGGCAGGTTGAGTTGTGGGGCGGGTGGAGCGGTTGGGAAATCCCCCCCGACCCCCTCTTTTCAAAGGGGGGAATTTTTTGGCCCCGCCTTTTTGAACGGGGAGGGTCGCCCCACCTGCTCGACGTTCGTCCCCCCTCTTTGCAAAAGGGGGGGTGGGGGGATTTGCAGTGTCACCCGCCAGCGCCACCCCCCGGCGCATCCAACTGAAAGAGAGGTTCATGATGGCGCTGTCGATCATCGAAACCTGCGTCAATTGCTTCGCCTGCGAGCCGGTCTGTCCGAGCGACGCCATCGTCGAGGCGAGTCCCCATTTTTTGATTCAGGCCGACAAGTGCACCGAGTGCGACGGCGACTTTGCCGAACCCCAGTGCGCCAGCATTTGCCCCATTGAGGGGGCGATCTTGTTCAGCGATGGCACCCAGGTGAACCCCGCTGGATCGCTGACCGGCATTCCCCCCGAGAAACTGGCCGAGGCGATGGCCGAGATTCAGGCGCGGTAAGGGGTTTTGGTTGGTTTTGATTGGCTGAGTTGGTGCGGCGGGGGGTGAGCGGGTTTTGGATGATCGCTCGGTGGTAGCCCCTCTGATGCATTTCTGCTCACCCTGAGCCCGTCGAAGGGTGGCGCGATCAACCCCGGCCGGTCCCAAAGGTTTTGAACCCAGGCTTTCGGTGCATCCCCCCTGGATGCGAGGTGTGTATGGCCGTCATCCGCTTCTTCGAAAAACCGGGTTGTCGCAACAACATCCGGCAAAAACGGTGGCTTGAGGCCAGCGGCCACATCGTATTGGCCCGCAACCTGTTGACCGAACGCTGGAGCGAAGCCCGGTTGCGCCCCTTTTTGCACGGACTGCCGATCCCCGAGTGGTTCAATCGCGCCGCCCCCAAGGTGAAATCGGGGGAGGTGGTGCCCGAAAATTTAAGTGCCGATCAGGCCCTCGAATGGCTGATCGCCGAGCCGCTCTTGATCCGCCGTCCTTTAATGGAGGCCGAGGGGCGCTGTCGTGTCGGCTTCGATCCCAAGGCGGTGGAACGGTGGATCGGCCTGGATTTAAACGCCGACCCCGGCAGCGGCGACATCGAGGCCTGCGCCCACCCCCATGCCGACAAGGGGCACGGGTGCGCGGTGAAGGAGTCGTCATGAGCGCTGCGTTGAAACGGGTCGATGTTGCGGGGTCGGGGGTGTTGGACCATGCGATCCCCACCCCAGAGCCCCATCTGTCGCAGGACGGGGTGGAGCTGAGGGGAACGAACGCCCGCCCCGGCCCCGCCGTTTCCTGCGCTGCACGAACAGAAACCCAAAAAGGTGCCCCCGGCACCCCCGGTGTCCCCTGGGAAGACCCTGAAGTCCTCTCGATCTACCGCCAGCTCGGCGGCGGCGATTTGCTCTCGCCCGAGCAAGAGGTTTGGGTCCGCCTGATCGCCTCGTGGCTCGGCGGTTGGGGGGTGTTGCCGGAACGGTTGGGGCTTGCCCCCGCCGATTTCGCCCGCCTCAACCAAACCCTGCTCCCCCACGCCGACCTGCCCGAATCGCCCCTGGCGACCCGCGATGCCCCCACCCTCAATGGCGCTTTCGAATACGACGATCTTGTCGATTTGCTGCTTTCGGGGCGGGAGGGGGAGGGGATCGCTTCGGGGTGGATGGCGACCGTGGTCGCTCGGGGTTGCCTGGGGTCGGACCACCTGTGGCAAGACCTGGGTCTATGGTCGCGCAGCGATCTGTCGACTTTGATGAACCGCCACTTTCCCCAGGTGGCCGCCCGCAACGACAAAGATATGAAGTGGAAGAAATTCCTCTACCGCCAGCTTTGCGAGCAGGAAGAGGTTTTGATCTGCAAGAGTCCGAGCTGCGCCGCCTGCGCCGATTTTTCGGTCTGCTTTGGGCCGGAGGAGTAATCGGAAAGCGCAGGTCGGAAGAGGGTGCGACGTCCAGTAAATCTGGGTTGGGGGGGGCGGGTTTTTGTGGGAGCGGACTTCTGTCCGCGAATGAAGGGGTAGCCCGGTACCTTCATTCCAACCATTCCCCGGCCGCCCAACGCAGCTTCGCTTCGGCGACAGAAGTCACCTCCCACAGGCGGGGTGGTTCGGTGGGTCTGGGTTGGGGCGACTTTTTAAGAATCCCTTAAACCGTCGATTGGCACAGGGGCATCGGGTTTCCGGCCCTACCCATTTGCCCCTGTCGTCGGCCAAAGCACCTTTTATCCGCTTCCAATTGATTGTTTTTGTCGTCCAGGAGCCCCCATGAGACCCGGCATTCGCAACACCACCGAGGATCGCGCTGTCGCCGCCTATCTTGGCTTGGCGATTGGCGACGCATTGGGGGCGACGGTGGAGTTCATGACCCCGCGCGAGATCGCCGCCAAACACGGCACCCACGACCAGATTCAAGGGGGAGGATGGCTCAAACTGCCCAAGGGGCGGGTCACCGACGACACCACCATGGCGCTGGCCCTGGGGGGGGCGATTCTCGACAAGGGTCGGGTTGAGGCGCAGGCGGTGGGGGAGGCGTTCGATGCTTGGATGCGGGGCAAGCCGGTCGACATTGGCAACACCGTGCGCCGGGGGATCCTTCATTTTCGCCGCACCGCAGAGGTTAAGGCGCCCGGCGGTGCCATGTTGGGGGGCAACGGCGCCTGCATGCGTACCCTGCCGGTGGCGCTGGCGACCTTTGGTTCGTCCGACGAACGGATGGTCGATGCCTCCCGCGCCCAGGGTCACCTGACCCATCCCGACGCCGAGTCGGATGCCGGGACCGAGTGTGTCAACCGGATGATTCAGCAGTTGATTGCAGGGGTTGAGAAAAACGGTTTGATCCACGGCCCGGTGAAGGATCTGGTCGAGCAGTACCCGACGTTTCGTTTTCGCGGACGCACCGAGCAAAACCCCGACGGCTACATCGTTCATACCCTGCGCGCCGTCTTTCAGGCCTTCTTCGATACCGACACCTTCGAGGAGTGTCTGGTCGATGTGGTCAACCGTGGAGGGGATGCCGACACCACCGGGGCGATTGCCGGAATGCTGGCCGGGGCGTGCTACGGCTGCGACGCCATCCCCCCCCGCTGGTTGAAAGATCTGCACGACGACACCCGCCAAGCCTGCATCGATCAGGCGCTGGCCTTGATCCGCCTGCCCCGCCCTCTGGCCCTACCCACCAGCGCAACCGCCCCCGGCCAGCCCCCCTCGGTCTCGGTCCGGGGGTCGTAAACCGACCCCCTGCCGTGGACGCCACACATCCGGCTCCGCCTCAATAGTGGTCGTTCAAGATCTTTTTGATGATGTTCAGCAGCCCGGCGCCATCCTTTTTGAGTTGGGTCTGAGTGGGTAGATCGAACGATCCGCAACTTGTCCCCTCGCCCGCGATTCCCGGTTGCTGTACCCGGATCGCCGAGCGGTGCTGCTCGTCGATCGCGAAACTGCGGATCAGGTTGGACTTGGGCTGCGCCAACGCAAAGTTGGCCGGTCCAGTGTTGCTGTAATTGCGGTTGTCGGCCCAGTTGTGGAAGGCCATGGCCTGGTTGGGCACGTACTGGGTATGGCGGGTCAACATGATGCCATCCATGGAGTACTCGACCGCGCCGTCATGCCAGGCGACCTGATAGCGGTGCCAATCGCCCACGTTGTAATTGGGTACGACCTTGGTGATCGGCGTGACGCAATATCCCCCCTGTTTTCCGGCGCCGCCCCGCACCGTCATCATCAGCATGTCGTTGCTGGCGTGGGTGGTATCGGTCGCCGGGTGGGCGATCTCCATGAACCAGGCGAACTGCATGTCGTAGGGATCCATCAAGGTATTCCAGAACCCCCATCCCCGGCTGCCCCCCTCCTCGCCCTGCGCTTTGATCTCCATCGTAACGCGTTGCGAGACCGTGGCGTCGGCCAGGTAGGGGGTGTTGAAGGCCAGGTCGGGGTACCACTCCCAATCGGGTTCCTGGGTGAGGTAGGCCAGCGGGTTAACATCTTGATGAACCGGGGTGGTGGTGTTCCAACTGTCCCAGGCATAAGGGGTGGTGGGGAGGCCGTTGTCACGATACGGATAGGGGGTGGAGCAGTGCTGCTGGAGTCGGGCGTAGATCTCCAGGGGGTTTTTCGGCGTTTGCACCAAGGGATTGGCCGCGTCGGGCAGCCGGTCGAAGGCTTGTGGCTCGGGTTGACCGATCCCCTGCCGCGCGCAGGCGTTGTTGTACATCTCTCCGTTGATGTAGGGGGTGGGGGTGGTCGGGTCTGGCATGGCGGTCAACGTAACGCAGGGTTTGTCGGTGCTGCAGCCGGGTTCATCGGTGACATTGAAGGTGTGGGTCCCGGTAGCGTCCTCGCGCCAGAGCCAGGTGTTGAAGGTGGTGTTGTTCTTGGGCTGATCTTGATACTGGAAGTTGTCGGTGTAGACCCGAACCCAGGGCTCGCCCGCTTGAGCCACGCAGGCGGCAAACCCCACCCCCACCATGACCGTCGTACTCAGTACGCTTCGATGTGACCGTTTCATCCTCGCTCCTTTGTTTCAATCTCAAGTCGGTGCAACGAATGAGCATTCTGTAGCCCACTTTTTAGGATCGGGCAAGGTGCGTGGGGGATTGACGCGTCGTCCTTGGGGAGGGGGCGGTTTTTTGGGGGGGCGCTCTGCCGAGGTTGGTCCTCGGTCCGCAACAACGATGCGCAGGCGACTGCAAGGGTGTGGGTTTATGTAGGCGCGGTCCCCGACCGCGATTAAGAAGAGGCAATACGGCCCATTCCAGGTGACTTACTCCCACCGAAGGCGTCATTCCGGGGCGCCGCAGACAACCCCAGAATCAACCCGACCCCGCCGCCCCATTCAAAGGGTGGATAAGCACAGCGCATCCACCTTTCCGGGGGTAGAGCCTCTTCAACAATGCGTATCCTAACCGCCGGGGGGCGCCCATCCGGGGCGAGGGGCCTACGCCGCACGGGCGGTTCCCACCCACGGGGGTTAGGCCACCCGAGCCTTTCGCCCCGGCATCATGGCGATGCCGACCCCGGCGATCACCACCGCCCCTCCCAGCAATTGCGATCCGCTGGGCAGGTGCCCCAGTCCCGCCTCGATGGTCATGGCAAACACCGGCACCAAATTGAGGAACAACGCGGTACGGCCCGCCCCAAGATGGGCGATACCGGTGTTCCAAAACAGGTAGGCCAGAACCGTTCCCCCCACCGCCATCCCCGCCAGGGCCAGGGCTGCCTGCAACCCCGGCATGGCCAGCGGCGCGCCGCTGCCGACCGCCACCGCCAGCAACAGCCCTGCCCCAACCAGCATCACCCAGGTGGTGTTGACCACCTGCGATCCAGGGGGCATCAGCCGCTTGCCCAGGGCGTTGTAGGCGGCCCAAAAGAGGTTGGCGAGCAGCATCAATCCATCCCCCTGGACGATGTTCAGGTGGGCCAACAAGCGTAGGTCTCCCCCCGAAATCACCACAACCACCCCCGCGAAGGCGACCGGGATGGCGAGCAGCTGCGCCGTGGTTGGACGCTCCCCCACCAGCAGCGCCGCCATCAGGGCGGTCATCAGGGGATTGGTCGCCATGATGAGCGCCGCATTGGTGGGGGAGGTGCTCTGCATCGCCCAGAAAAAGAGCAGGTTGAAGCCGGCGATGCCGACGCTGCCCAACACGGCGTAGGCCCCGGCATGGCGGGGAATCGGGGCCAGCAGCGCCTCGCGCCGGTAAGCGACCAGCCCCAGCATCAATGCCGCCCCCACGACAAACCGGAGCGCCGCCCCCCAGAGGGGATCAAGGTCGGCCAGGACCGGCACAATCAAGACAAAGTTGGCGCCCCAGAAAAAGGCGGAGAGGGTGACGATCAGGTAGACCTGGGTGGGGGACATAGGCATCTCATGGGGGTCGGAAATTCTTGAGGAGGCGAAGACTATGAGACCGACCCAGTGGGGTGGACCCCACTCCTTGGACAGTTTGGGGGCGAAAATTTGTAAACGGTTAGTGGCGGTGGGTGGTTCCGCCGTGGGTTTGATGGACCTGTTCTGGGGTCTTGCCGCCGAGGGCACTGTGGGGGCGCTCGGTGTTGTAAAACCGGAAGTAGCGGTCGAGCCCCTGGTGCAGCGCCACCCCATCGGCATGGTCGTACAGGTAGATCTCTTCGTACTTCACCGTGCGCCACAAACGTTCGATGAAGACGTTGTCCAGCGCCCGGCCCCGTCCGTCCATGCTGATGAGAATCTGTTGTT
>MNWR01000020.1 GCA_001872725.1 Proteobacteria bacterium CG1_02_64_396
CTTGCATGACCCCGAGGTGGCGATTTCCTTGCTAATTCATGAACGACGGCCAGGGGGGGCGAACGACGGCTAGGAGTCTGTCGGGCTTGAGCGTCCGTAGCGAGCCGAGTAGGGAATCGAGGCCAAATTTTCACGGTTTTGAGGATCATAGTGGTGGCTATGTGACGAAAAACCGGGGAAATTTGGACCGATTACCCGCCGGCGCACGACTGCATGGATGCAGGAGGTAGAGCAATGCAGGAGCAATTGCCGAGTAGGACGATCTCAAGTCCGACAGGCTCTTAGAATGGGTACTCAACCCCAATTCCCATCGACCCGTCAGCGGTCACCATCGGGGCCAGCCGCAGCGCGTCCCACCCCTGGGGCGCATCGCGCCGGATCCCCGCCGCCCGGTTGGCAGAATGGGCCTCAATCGCGCGCCCCCGCGCCACGGCAACCTTGCCGAAGCCGTACCCCATGGCGATGGCCAGGGGGTAATCGCTGGCCCAGTGCACCCCGTTGTTCATCATCTGAAACGAAAGCAGCCCCAGCAGCGTCCAGCCCAGCGGTTGAACGAAGGTATATTCGGGGTAGTTCTCGGCGATCACGGTGACGGTCATAACCCCGGTGGCCAAATGACCGGAGGGGAAGGCGTCGAAGCTGGGGACGTGTTGGTGGTAATCGATCTGATTGGGGAAAAAGCGCCACACCCCCCCACCCTGGGTCGCCCGAATGGGACTCTCGCGTCCGGTGATGTGTTTCAAGGTTTGAGTGGCGAAGGCAGTGGTCATCAGCCCCTCGACCAGCTCCGAGCCGGTCCTCAGGGCGCGGGAATCCTCGCCGAAGTAACCGTAGCCCAAAAAACCGAGGGCAAAGCTGGAGTGAAGCCAGCCGTCGCCAATGAAGTACATCGCCGAGCCAACATCGGAGGGGCCCCGAATCGGTTGGCCAAAAATGCTGAAATAGGGCTTGGTGTTGTCTTTGTTGCCTATGCCCCAGCGCCGCCCCAGATTCTGGGCGCCGTTGATGAGCTTCTGGTCGTAATAGATCAACACCCCGGTCGAAAGCACCACCGCCCCCCAGTAGGGGATCGCCTCCTCCTGCATCGCCTTGTCCCAAAGGGCGACGTAATCGCCGGGGAATCGCCACATGAAGTCCCAAAACTCGGGATTGTGGTACACCAAATCTGTATCGCCCCCCACCGTCGGCACCGTGTAGCGATGGGCAGGACTGGCGCTCGGCGGGGTCTGCCAGGGCAGATCGTCCGGGACGGTCCAATCGACGACGGGGGGGATGGGGTCGGCATGGACCCACAGGGGCCAAACCGCTAACAGGAGCACGGCCACAAAGCGAGGAAGCACGACGCAAATCCTTTAAATCTATAGAAGAAACGCCCAAAAGACGGGGGATTGTGCGCATCCTCGCCCCGACGCGCTACCCGCACCCGGTTTGGGACCGTTGATCGGCCATCGCGCACCTGGTCGGAATTTCTACCTGAACCCTCACACGGCCAAAAAACTTTCTAAGGAAGCGCCGATTTATCAGCGCTTCCGAGCGGCCCAGGGATGGTCCGCCAAAATCAGGAACGTAAGTGACTGATTTTTCAAGCGAAGCAAAAACGACACTTTTTGTAGCGTGCCGATTAATAGGCAGGAGCCTTTAATCGGCACTTCCCTAAATCGGCCCAAGGGGCATTGAATCGTCCCCCGACCCGAGTCAGGGTTCCCCTCTCGCAGGTCAACGTTGGATGCATGGAGACCATCATGCCCACCTCTCACACTGAAGACCTATTTTGCCACAACGACGAGCTCGGCCCCCTGGGGGAGGCGATTCCCTTGGCCGAAAAGCTGGCGGTGATCCATCGTTCCCTCGACCGACAGGTCGGCTGCATCAGCCGGATCGCCGTGGCCGCCTACGATCAAGCCACCGAATCGGTGCGGACGTTTCTTTCGAGCGACCGGGGTGCCCCCTCCCCCATCCAGCATTACGAAATCCCCTTGAGCCAAGCCCCTTCGCTGGCCGAGGTGGCCCAGCTCAGGCGGCCCAGGGTGGTCAACGATCTGGCGCTCTTTCAAGCCAGTACCCACCAACACACCCAACGCATCCTGGCCCAGGGGTATCAGTCCAGCTACACCTCCCCCATCCTTTTTCAGGGTGATCTGCACGGGTTTGTCTTTTTTAATGCCGAACAACAAACCGCCTTCAATGATCGGGTGTTGCCAACCCTCGATCTAGCCAGCCACCTGATCGCCAACCTAGCCCAACAAGAGATCGGGTTCTTCCACACCCTCTCGGCCGCCCTGAAAACCCTGTACGAGATCTCGACCCTGCGCGACCTGGAAACCTCAGGCCATCTTGAGCGGATGGGTCGCTATGCCCGCTTGATCGCCCGCGATCTGGCCGAGCGGGGGATCCACGACTTCAGCGACGAGCACATCGAGCGGATCTACCGCTTCGCACCCTTCCACGACATCGGCAAAATCGGCATCCCCGACCACATTCTGTTCAAACCGGGCAAGCTCGACCCCGAGGAGTGGAGCCACATGCAGCAACACACCACCATTGGAGGGCAAATCCTAGGAAAAATGGTCGATTACTTCGGCTTCAGCGCCTTGGACGGGCTCGACGTTCTGCGCTCGGTCGCTGAGCTGCATCACGAGGCGCTGGATGGCTCGGGTTACCCCTTTGGATTGGCAGGGGAAGAGATCCCCATCGAGGTCCGTATCATCACGGTCTCCGATATCTTCGACGCCCTGACCTCCCAACGTCCCTACAAAACCGCCTGGGATATCGACACCGCCTTCACCGTGCTCGACGCCATGGCCAAAGACAAACTCGATCACGAATGTGTTGGCTCGCTGCGGCGTCAAACCGAGCAGATCGTGTTGATTCAGCAGCATTTTGTGGATCGTAGCTGACCTGCCTGCTGCCAACGGCAACCGTAAAAAAACCGCCCATCGGGCGGTTTTTTACGGTTGCAGAAACATCTGCCTCAAGGGTTGGCGGTCGAGGCGGTTGCACGCCGTTCCTCTTGCCAGAGCGCCTCGACCCGGGTCCGGGTTTTATCCATCACCTCGGGGACGCTGCGGGTGCTCAAAAAATCGACGATCCAACCAAACCCCCACGGCACATCGCCCGGATCGGAGGCGACGTGGTAGACCGCCAGGGTGGCATCGGGGTGATTTTGAGCCGGTTTCAGACTCCAAAAGCCGGTGGTGTCGCGGATGGTTTCGGCGGGATCGAGCCCAGGCCATGGGATCAAACGCCAAACCAAGGTCGATTCCGCATCGCCGCGCCGCACGACCATCTCTAGCCGGTACCGTTTGGTTTTGCCCAGGGGCAACGCCAGGGTGTAGTTGGCGATCACCCGGTCGCCGCTGTTTTCCAGCACCTCGACCTTGGCGACATGGGGCATGAATTCGCTGCACCGTGCATGGTCGGTGAGGACCTCAAGCATTGTCGAAACCGGGGCGTGGATGATTCCCACCGACTCGGCAGCCCGCACATGGGGATTGCCCGAATCCAGGGGGCGGAGCACCACCTTGCCGTGATCGAGCTGATTCCATTCATCGGCAGACAGGGGGGCATACTGGGCAACAGGCAAGGGGGAGGCGGCGGCAACGCCCGCTATCCACAGCCCAAATACAACCATCAAAACACGCATCGAACCGCCTTATGGAGCGAAAAGGGCAAGATGGGCCGGATCATACCCACTTTGCCGGTCGGGATCTTGCCTCAGCGCACATTTTGTATGGGGCGCCACCGTGGCGCTGTTACCCCCCCAACCGCGCCATTCCCTCGGCCACCAAACCCGGCAGTCGCGCCAAGACCTCATCAGGCAAATCGGCCCGCACGGTGATGCGCAGTCGGCTGCTGCCCACCGGAACGGTCGGCGGGCGGATCGCCTGAACAAAGTACCCCTGCTCCCGCAGCCAGCCCGACAATCCCAACGCCCCCGCCTCTAAACCCACCACGACCGGAACGATGGGAACCGGCCCCTGACCGGTCAGGGGTAGCCCCAGGTCGGCCAATGCGGCGCGTAGCGCAGTCGCCTTGGTTTGCAGGGTGGCGCACGCCTCCCCCGCTGCGGCGATCTCCACCGCCTTGAGCGCCCCCCCCGCCACCATAGGCGACAGTGCCGTGGTAAAGATGTAGCCTCGCCCCAGGTTGCGCAGCCCTTCGACCACGGTGGTGCTGGCGGCGACAAACCCCCCTTGCGCCCCCAGTGCCTTGCTCAACGTCCCCATCACGATCAATCGGGGATGCCCCGCCACCCCCAGATGGTGCGCCGTCCCCCGCCCTTGACCCAACACCCCGGAGCCGTGGGCATCGTCGATCACCACCACGGCGTCGAAGCGCTCGGCGAGGGCCAGGATTTCGGGCAGGGGGGCCATGTCGCCATCCATCGAAAAGACGGCGTCGACCACGATGAACGCGATGCCGTGGTGGGGGGGGTGTTTTGCGAGCAGATCGCTCAGGTGGTTCAGGTCGTTGTGGCGAAAGCGGTGGACCTTGGCGGGGCAGGCGGCGGCGCCGTCGATGAGCGAGGCGTGGTTGAGGCGGTCGGTAAAAAGCAGGTCGTCGCGGGTGGTCAGGGCGGAAAGCAGAGTCAGGTTGGTTTGGAACCCTGCCGGAAACACCAGCGCCGCTTCACACCCCTTGAGGGCAGCCAACGCCGCTTCGAGTTCGAGATGCAGCGGGGTGGTGCCGGTCATCAACCGCGACCCGGTCGCCCCCACCCCGTAGTGCTCCCCCGCCGCGCAGGCGGCGGCGACCACCTCGGGGTGGCGGCTCAAGCCCAGGTAGTCGTTGCTCGATAGATCCCACAGGGGGGCGGCGCCCAGGGGACGTCGTCCCCCCAGCGGGGATGGGGTCGATACCGTCTCGCGCCGCCGCCTGTGTTCGGTATCGAGCCGCGTCAATGTAGTCAGCAGCCGCTGTTCCAACCGATTCAAACCGCCCCCTTTAGAAATGCCACGACACCTGGATGACCGTGGTCTTAACCGCCTCGTTCTTATCCTTCTTGGCCGCCTGTTGCAGCAGGCTGCTCAATCGGTTGTGGTGACGCTGATCGGAAGCTGGAGCCGCCAACATAGGGCCCAGATCATCGATCTGGGCGTTGGAGACCGACATCACCGGCCCCACGAACACCATGACCGGGTTGAAACCCTTTTCACCCACCCGCAACTCGATGTTGGCCGAGAAGGGGATCATGAACATCGGCATCGAGGCGGGGGTGCTGGCACCGGGAATGTCGATGCTGTCCGAAAAACCGCACAGCTCCATCGCAGCGTCGCGGGCGATTTCGTCGTCGAGCGCCTCGCGGATTGCGGACGATCCGCCACCCCCGGTCATGAAGGGCTTCTCAAAAACCTTTGGAGATACCCTTTTGCACCATCAGTTTACAGACCGCGTGCCACCTCAAGCGGGGGGCGACCCAGGTGTTGGAACATCCGCTCGTCGTCCTCAGGATTTAAACCGTTGGTGGTCAAATAATTGCCCACCATCGCCGCCGAGCCCCCCGCCATGAACAGCAGCGGTTGCAGCTCGCCGAGCAGGTGCCGCCCCCCGGCGATGCGAATGTCGGCCTTGGGATGGATGAAGCGAAAGACCGCCACGGTGCGCAGCATCTCGAAGGGGGTCAGGTTTTGCACCCCACGGTCGTGCAGGGTTGTGCCCTCGATGGCGTTGAGGAAATTGATCGGGATCGAGGCGATGGGGTAGGGCTTGAGGGTGAAGGCCATCTCGACCCGCTGCCGGGGGCTCTCCCCCATGCCGACGATTCCCCCGGCGCAGACGCTCATCCCGGCTGCGGCCGCCGCTTCTAGCGTGGTCAGGTTCTCTTGAAAGGTATGGGTTGAGCAGATGGCGTCGAAATGGGAAGGGGCGGTTTCGATGTTGTGGTGGTAGCGCTGTAACCCCGCCTCGGCCAGCTCCTTGGCTTGACCATGGGTCAGCGGCCCCAGGGAGGCGCAACGTCCAATGTCGGATTTAACCTTAATCGCCCCCAGGTACCCCTTGAGGGTCTCCATCTGGCTTTGGCTGCGCAGCCCCCACCCCGAGGTGACAATGCCGAAGGCGCGCGCCCCCATGGCGTAAGCCTCCTGCGCCTTTTCGGCCACCTGTTCGACCGGCATATAGTTGTACTCAGCGATGGCCGCCCGGCTGACCTTGGACTGAGAACAAAAGGCGCAGTCTTCGGAGCAATTCCCCGACTTGGCGTTGACGATGGCGCACAAATCCATCGCCTGCCCCATAAAGGTACGGCGGATCTTGTCGGCGGCGGCGAAAAACTCAAGGCTTTGCTCATCCGAAAGTTCGATCAGAGCGACCGCTTCGTCGAAGGTGATCTCGCCGCCGTTCAACACGCGCTCGGCACATTCGGTAATCAGGGGATTCCAGACAGACATGGGGGGCTCCACAGGAGGGGGTTCGATGTCGAAAAGTCTTTGTATTTTCAAGCATTGGCTGCGATCTGTCAAAAATGGCGCCGGCTTGATTGACCGGCTCTTCCTCCCCCACGGCTGCGCCCTGTGCGCCCGCCACCCCGCCACCGCTTTTCTGTGCGATTTTCCCAGCCTGCCCCTATGCACCCCCTGCTGCGAGGGGGGGATTCACCACCTCGCCCAGCCGCGCTGCCCCCTGTGCGGACGGGGGGTGGTGGCAGAGACTCCCGCCTGTCTGGGCTGCCAAAGCGACCCTCCCCCCTGGCCCCGCCTTCTGCTGGGTTTTCAAGATGCCGGCGCCCCGGCGCGGCTGCTGCGCAGCGCCAAAAAAGGGGGGGAGCGGGCCTTGGTGTTGCGGCGGCTGGGGGCGCTTTGGGGGCAACGCTGGGGGGAGCACGGACTGGCCGGAGTCACCATCGTCCCCATGGCCGGATCGATAACCCATCTGCGTCAACGGGGTTTGGGGGTGGTCACCCGCATCGCCTGGGGGGTGGGGGATGCCGTCGGAGGCAAGGTCATCCACCCCCTGCTGCCCCCCGACACCACCCAGTCGCAGCGGGGCAGACGGCGCAGTCAGCGGCTGAAATTGCCCCAACGGATTTTTCAGGCGCGCCCCCCGGCTGCAGGGGAGGATCCCAGGGTGGTATTGATCGACGATCTGCTGGTGACCGGTACCACCTTACGGCGGGCGGCAACGGCGTTGGTGCGGGCGGGGTGGGTGTTGGAGGGGGCGGGGGCACTGCTGTATCGGCCGCGATGGCGGGAAGAGATCGCGGCGCTCAGCCCCGCCGCCGCACCACCCGATGACGGTCGGCTTGAATGATCCCCGAGATCGCGGCGACGCAGCGTTCCAAATCGTCGTTGACCACGGCGTAGTCGTAATGGGGCAGCTGGGCCAGTTCGGTTTCGGCGTTGTGCAGCCTTAAAATCAGGTCGGCATCGCTCAGGTCGCCCCGCCCGTTCATCCGCGCTTTGAGCTCCTCCATGCTGGGAGGTAGCAAAAAGATGGTGCGGGCCTGGGCCATTTGGGCGCAAACCTGCTCAGCCCCCTGCACGTCGATCACCATCAGCAAATCGAGCCCCTGATTCAGCACCTGCTCAACATGCATCTTTTGCGAGCCGTACAGATTACCGTGCACCTGGGCCCACTCCACAAAACCTCCCGCTGCAATCCGCTGTTCGAAGGCATCGCGGCTGAGGAAGTGGTAGTCGACCCCGTCAACCTCGCCGGGACGGGGGGCTCGGGTGGTGGTGGTGATTAACCGGGTCAGCCCCGGTACCCGCGCCAGCAGGGCATTGGCTACCGTGGTTTTGCCGGTGCCCGAGGGGGCCGAGAGGATCCAAGGGATGGCTTGCCAATGACTCACGACGGCTCCTTACGCGGTTCTTGATCGGGATCCACCGCCCACAAGCGGTCCTCCCCCCAACGAAATTCGGGCAGATCGCCCAGACGGGCTGCGGGGTAGCCGACCCGCTCCAACGCCAACCCCTGGGCGGGGGCGGTGGGGGGCCAATCCTCGCGCCGCCGGGCTTCGAGCAATGCAGCCATCTGGGCCACACTCAGCTTCCCCTGCCCCACCGCGACCAACCCGGCCACCATATTGCGCACCATGTGGTAGAGAAAGGCGTTGGCCCGGACCTCGACCTCGATCTCGTCGCCGCACCGGACCGGGCGAGTCCAATGAATGTCGCGCACCGGATGAGTCGCCGCACATCCTGCCGCCCGCACCGCCGACCAATCGCGCATCCCTTGAAAACAGGTCGCCGCCGCCATCATGGCCTCGTCGTCGAGGGGATGTTTGACCCACCACACCCGCTGCAACCGCAGAGGGGATGGGGCGACGGTGTCGAGGATGCGGTAGCGGTAGGTGCGGCTGACGGCGCTGCGCCGGGCATCGAAGGAACCGGGCACCTGGCGCAGCGCCCGCACCTTGACCCCCTCGGGAAGCCAACGGTTGAGTCCCGGCCCCAGTGCCCCCACCGGCAAACGGGCAGGAACATCGGCATGAACCACCTGCCCGGTGGCATGCACACCCGAATCGGTCCGTCCCGCCGCCGTAACCGCAATGGGAACCCCGACATGGCGAGCCAACGCCCCCTCCAACGCCCCCTGCACGCTGACACCATTCTTCTGCCGCTGCCAGCCAACAAAAGCGCTACCCTCGTACTCAACCACCCAGGCGACTCGGCGCATCACCACACCCATACCGTCCAAGCCGCCACCCCCACCGCGGCAGGAACACTCCACCAGGGATGGCGCAGCGGCCACCGTGGCAACCCGTCGTAAGCGCCGCTGCGCAGCAATCGGGCATCGGCCTGCAGGTCGGCCATCGCCAGCAGGCGTGGCAACACCAGCGCCACCATACGTCCGTATTCGCGCAGCCGGGTCCGCAAAGGGGTGGGTCCCGCTGGGGAACGCAGGTGCATCGAACGGCGCAGGTCGCGGAAGAGGTCGAAGGTTGAGGGGAGGAAACCGACCGCCAGGGTCAACACCCGGCTGAACATGGCCACCGGCAACCCCAGCTTGCCCAAGGGGGCGAGCAGGGTCGAGATACCCAACGCCAAACCGGAAGGGGGGGTGGTACGGGTGAGAATGACCGCAAGCAGCAGCAACGCCACCAAATGCAGGGTCAGGGTCGCCGCCACCGCCAGCCCATCCCACGACAGGCCGGTACTCCAGCCCAAGACCGCGACGGGGTCGCCCGGGGTCAACCCACCGTGGAGCAGCAACAGAATCAGGAAGAAGTACTTCAAGCGGGTGGCCAGTTGAACGGCCATGGCCAAGGGGATTTGAGCCAGCATCAGCAGGCAGAGCGCCAGCACGAGGGCGGTTGCCCCCTCCGCCATGCCGTCGACATGCACCATCCCCGCCACCAGGGCCAAAAAAAGAATCAATTTTGTGGTGGCGGGGATGCGGTGCAGCGCCGTCGTTTGCCGACTGTGACGGCCGGAGAGTAGGTCCATGCCTCAGACTCTGGGGGATCGCCCCGATACGGGAAGAATCAGGCGCGGCCCAGCAGCCGAACCCCCTCGGCTTCAAGGTGGGGTTCCAGGTCGTGGACCACCTCGTCAATCACCTTGCCCTCGGCATTCTGGGACCAATCAAGAAGCAGATTCAGCGCCTCGGTGCGGGTCCGAGCCTCATCAAGGGCGTTGGCAAAATCGAGCAGGATGTCGCGAGGGTCGCCCCCCGCTTGCAATTTGGCGCGGCAGGCATCCAGAGAAATACTGCTTGGATCGAACAGGTGCATCTCCTCGTCGTCGTCCCCCTCCTGTGCGTTAGCCAGGTCGGACAGGGGGGCCATCATGCTGGGATCGAAGGAGCCCGACATCACCATCGTGCCGGTGATTTCGGAAGGGGTGCGCGAAACCCCGATATGGTCGGCATCCACCAAGCTCGACAGATCCAGGTCATCCAGATCGGCCATCTCCTCCTGGAGAACCTCGTCGACTTCGTCCTGTGAAGATGGCTTTTGGTCCACAGCGGCGACGCTTGCCTCATCTTGCGACCCCAGCAATCCCGACAGATCCAGGTCACCCAAACCAACCGAATCGTCGGCCAGAACGCTCTCGGGCGACTCCTCCTCCTGAGCAAACGGCCCCTCTTCGGCGGTACTGTGCTCCTCCAACAGTGATGATAAATCGAGATCTTCGAGATCGGCGCCACTCTGCATGAGCACCGTTGCCTCGGGGGTATCGTCGGTGATGGCGGCCTGGGAAAATTCTGCTTCACCCCCCTGAGCCTCAATCTCTTCTTCGTCTTCGACCGGCATCAGCAATTCGCTGGATTCGTCGAGATTTAGATCGACCCCGTCGTCGGCCGAACCGGCCAGGGCTGCAACGGCATCGTCGCCCCCGAACAGATCCTCATCCGATTCAATCGGCTCGGCCAAACCATCCAGGCTGGCGTTCAGGTCTAGATCGATTTCGTCGCCAACGGGCTCTTGCACACGCGGTGTGGGGGTCTTCGGTTTGTCGATCGCCTCCAAACCAAGGGCGGTCAAATCAAACTCGCCCGATAGGCTCAATTCGAGGGCGTTGAACTCGCCGGTCTCTTCGTCCTTGGCGGCCAGGGCCGATTGAATCGTAGCGTCGATATCGGTGGCGCCCATGTCGCCCAGGTCGAATTCCTCTTCCTCATCATCGGGTTCGGGGTGATTCATCAAGAGATCGAGATCGAACGCACCGGACTCCGACAGAGCGGCAGAGGCCTCGGCCTCAACCCCCTTGGTTTTTGCCCCGGGCAGGGAGACCCCCTCAAGATCGAGCCCGCCCAGATCGAGATCCATCTCGCCTTCCGCCGCCTCTGAAAACAGGTCGGCCTCGGCCTCCGAGCCTCCCAAGCTGGCCCCGGATAGATCCATCCCGGTTAAATCGAGATCGACCCCCTCCTCGGGTGCTTGACCCACCACGGTGGCATCGGCGTCGAACGTGGTCGCCGCGTTCATATCGAGACCATTGAGGTCGAGCTCCATGTCCCCCTCTCCGGCCTCGGAGAACAGGGACATGTCGACCTCGTCGCTCTTCAGACTCGCCCCGGAGAGATCCATCCCGGTCAGGTCGAGTTCGACCCCGCCCTCAGTGGAGATCTCGGAAAGCATGGTCCCCTCGTCCTCTACCGCCTCAAGGCCGGAGAGGTCCATGCCGTCCAAGTCGAGTTCAAGCCCGTCGCCCATCTGACCCATCTGGGTCGCACTCATCATCTGGGTGGCATCGCTTCCCGCATTGCTCTCAAGCGGCTCAAGCCCGCTTAAATCCATATCGGAAAGGTCGAGCTCAAGATCCCCACCAAAATCAAACCCCTCGGGCTGGGCAGCTGGCTTCGGTGCTGCGCTTTTCTTAGGCGGTTCATCAGCCACCATCATGCTCGACAGGTCGAACTCGTCGGCATCGGCGGGCACATCGGACGATCCGCCCCCGACCCCGGTTTCGTCGCTGCCGAAATCGAGGTTGAAGCCGTCCAGATCAAGACCACCCCCCGAATCTACAGCGCCCAAAGCTACGGTCTGGAGGCTGGCCGAAGAGTCTTCCAGACTGGGAGCCCCCCCCCCTTTGACGGTCCGAGCCCGGCCATCCCATTCGAGTTTGGTCGACTGGCTTAGAGCGCCGCCCATGTTGCGTTGCGCCACCCGGATGACCGACTCCATGCCGGCCGCATCGCCTCTGGCCTCGTAAATGGCCAGCATTTTCTCGTAAAAACGCTGCTCTTCCGGGGCAACCACCAGCCCCGCTTTGAGTTGATCGAGAGCGTCGTCCTCCATGCCGTAGTTGAAGAAAATTTCGGCCTGGGTGAAGAGGTCGTCGGGACTTTTACCCTCGGCCAATTTCTTGGTTTCGATCGAGATCTCATCGAGTTCGGGGGTTGCTGCCGCAGCCGTGCCACCGACGCCGAGCATCGGCTCTTTGAGCATCATGGTCCGCTCGGAACCATCATCGCGTTGAGCCTCGGCATGAACCGCGCCGGGCTGCACGAGGGCAATACCCTCTCCCACCGGCGTCGCAACGACCTGAGCTGCCTCGAACTCGAAATTGCCGCCAACGATGGCCGCAAGTTCTGCCTTCAACTTGCGGTTTTGCCATACCACGAAGCCCAGGCCTGCCAGTGCGAGGCACACCCCACCCAAGGCGCCCACAAGAAGAATGCTGTCGTCAAACAGGCCAGCCTCTTCCGTCGAAACAGGCCTGCCCAGTGCTGCGGCCTTCAACTGCCCCCGCAACATCGCCATCTCTTTGTCGCGGGCCTCGTTCTGAGCTGCAATCTGGGCAACCAAGTCGTCGAGTTTGGAGCGCAGCGCCGCCGCCTCTTCCTCGGCGTGGGCCAGCTCTTGGCGGGAGGCTGCATCCAGGGTGGCGGTCGGGGTCGGCGCCGCACTACTTTGATTCTGGGCCTGACTCGTCTCGTCGCTCTTGCCCGACCCCTCCTCACCGCTGTGTTGACCGGCATCGGGGGCGGGGGTCTTGGCGGCCATACCGGAGGCCTGATCCTGCACCACCATCTTCACGGTGTAGCGGGGATGGGTCCGATCCCACTCCTTCATCTGCCGCGAGATTTCAGCCACGGCACCTTGATGGGACAGGGCGGCAACCTCGGCACGCTCGGGCACCTTGAACCAGGAGCCCTTCTTGATGGTGTGCATGTTCCCGTCGACAAAGTTGTCGGGATTGGCCTGGAACAGCGCCACCACCACCTGTTGCAGGGTCAACGACTCGTCCTTGCGCAGACGGCGGGCGATCTCGAACAGGGTATCGCCCCGCTGGGTCGGTCCGTATTTGTCGGTACGTGCCCAGCCGTTGTAGACATCGCCCGCAGGGGCTACCGGTGCCACAGCAACCTGCCCATCGGGAGTCACCGGAGCAACGGCGCCGACCGGCGCCACCGCCACAATGCCGGGACGGGGCGCTGGGGTCACAGGGGTCTGCTGCTGGGGTTGAACGGCAGGGGTGGTCGCCGCCGGACGGGCAGTCGGTTGAATGACCGGCGCCGACATCGCGGTCGAGGCAGGAGGGTCGAGCAGAACAGGGAAATTGCGGTACACCGCCCCGCTGTTTTGGTCGATTTTTAATAGCAGATTGAAGAAGGGCGCTTCGAGGGCGGTCTCGGAAGAGACCACCACCCGAAGCTCACCGTCGATGGTCGCGATGCGCGGTTTGAGCTGGCCGACCACCGGATCCCGGAAGGCCTCCAACACCTGGTAATCGGAGGATGTGCCGATGCTGACAACCATCGACTCCCCTTCGCTGGAGCCGACCATCGTCAGGGGAATTTCGGCATAAAACGGTTCGCCCAGATGACTGACGATCCGTATTCCCCCGAACGAAACGGCATCGGCCGCACTGGAGAGCCACGCCCCCAGCCCTGCCGCTAGTGTAACCGCCAGAATCCGATGCCACATTTTGGGCCACCACTTCGCCGCCATCTATTCTCTCCCACGAAAACGTTCAGCCAGAAGGCGGTCCATGATAGCCCCCATGAGGGGTCTCAGTGCCCCCGTCTCAACGCTCTTGAATCAGGATTTCTGCAATCTGAACAGCATTTAGAGCCGCGCCTTTACGTAAATTATCAGCCACGATCCACATATTCAAGCAATTCTCGTGACTTGGATCGTTACGTAAACGTCCCACATAAACGGGATCGGTGCCGCCGCAGTCGGCTTGGGTCGGATAAAGCCCCATCTGCGGGGCGTCCATCACCACCACCCCGTCGGCCGCACTGAGCACCGCCCGGGCCTCGTTGGGGTCGAACGGTCGCTCAAACTCCACGTTGACCGATTCGGCGTGGCCGTAAAATACGGGGACGCGCACCGTGGTAGCCGTGACGCGGATCGCCTGAGTTCCCATGATTTTGCGGGTCTCCTCCATCATCTTGACCTCCTCCTTGGTGTAGCCGTCTTCTAGGAAGGAGTCGATCTGAGGGATGCAGTTGAACGCAATCCGCTTGGGGAATTTCTTCGGCTTCATCTCTTCGCCGGTGTACAGGGCCCGTGTCTGCTCGAAGAGCTCATCCATCGCCGAACGGCCCGCCCCCGAAGTCGCCTGATAGGTCGAGACCACAATGCGCCGAATCGGATTGACGTCGTGCAACGGCTTGAGGGCCACGACCATCTGGATCGTCGAGCAATTCGGGTTGGCGATGATCCCGCGCGGGGCGTTGAAAATCTGCTCGGGGTTGACCTCCGGCACCACCAGCGGCACATCGGGATCCATGCGAAAATGGCTGGTGTTGTCGATGACGGTACACCCCGCCGCCGCCGCTTTGGGGGCGTATTCGGCAGACACCGAACCGCCCGCCGAGAAGATCGCCACCTTGACCTGCGACCAATCGAACTCGGCGGCGTCGAGCACCGTGATCTCTTCGTTGCGGAAGGTGATCTCTCCCCCCGCAGAACGGCTGGAGGCCAGCGGATAAAGCTTGCCGACCGGGAAATTGCGCTCCTCCAAAATACGGAAGACTGTCTCCCCCACCGCGCCCGTGGCGCCCAAAACCGCAATATCGACCAACTCACTCATGACTTAACCCACCACTTCGTCAATGGCCCGGCACAGGGCGTCGCCCATGGCGTCGCAGCCCACCGCCTGCCCCCCCGCCGCGATGTCGGCGGTACGGATCCCCTGGTCGAGCACCTTCTCGACCGCGCGTTCGATCCAATCGGACTCGGTCGTCAGGTCGAACGAATGTTTGAGCATCATCGCCGCCGACAACACGGTGGCGATCGGGTTGGCCTTGTTCTGCCCGGCAATGTCGGGGGCCGAACCGTGGATTGGCTCGTACATGCCGGTTTTTCCACCCAGCGAGGCGGAAGGAAGCATGCCGATGGAGCCGGTGAGCATCGAGGCCTCGTCGGAGAGGATGTCGCCGAAAATATTGCCGGTAACGATGACGTCGAACTGACGGGGCCAGCGGATGAGCTGCATGGCGGCGTTGTCGACGTACATGTGCGACAGCGCCACATCCTGGTAATCGGCGTGGACCCGGATGACCTCGCCCCGCCACATCTCGGTGCATTCGAGCACGTTGGCCTTGTCGACCGAGCAGACCTTGCTTGAACGCTTGCGGGCCGCTTCGAAAGCGACGCGGGCGATCCGCTCCACTTCGTCGCTGGTGTACACCATGGTGTTGAAACCACGCTTGCGCCCGTCGGGCAGGGTCTCGACCCCTCGGGGCTGGCCGAAGTAGATGTCGCCGGTCAGCTCCCGCACCACCAGCACATCGATGCCACTGACGATCTCGGGGCGCAGCGGAGAGGCATCGACCAGCTGGGGGTAGACCTTGGCGGGGCGCAGGTTGGCGAACAATCCGAGCTCTTTACGCAGGCCGAGCAAGGCCCGCTCGGGGCGGACGCTGTAATCGAGCGCCTCCCACTTCACACCGCCGACCGCGCCGAGCAACACCGCGTCGGAGGACTGGGCCAGCTTCAAGGTCGCCTCGGGCAGGGGGGTGCCGGTCAGGTCGTAGGCGGTCCCGCCGACCGGGGCCTCCTCGAACTCAAAGGTGGCGGAGGAGTGCTCGGCCACCTTGCGCAACACCTTCACCGCCTCGGCCACGATCTCTTGGCCAATGCCGTCGCCGGGAAGAACCGCGATCTTGAAGCTGCTCATGTCTGTGCTCCATCAAAGTGCAAAAGCCCCGAACTCGGGGCGAAAGGGATTCAGGAAACGCCGACTCAAGGCATCCTGCCTTGAATCGGCACACTACGCAAAAAGCGTTGTTTTTTCTTCGCCTGCAAAATCAGTCACTTACGTTCCCGATTTTGGCGCCCCATCCCTGGGTCGCTCGGAAGCGCCGAATAAATCAGCGCTTCCTTCAGGGATTCAGCGCGGGGTCGTCGAAGTGGGGGGCCGGAGCCACATCGCTACGCAGAAAAACCTCTTGGCGGATGCGTCGGTTGGCCTCTGAGAGCATCGCATCGAGCTTAAAAACATCGGCCACTTGAAACGCAACCGGCAACACCAACACATAGGGCGATACAAATCCCGACACCACCACCAAGGCCAGCATTCCCAACACCCAGGGCCACCCCCTCACCCCTTGTAGATAAACCCGGTGGGCCATCAGAGGGAACAGGAGCAGCCACCACAACCGCGCCACCCAGGGCTTGCGACTGCGACGCCGATAAGCAAGTTGGGCGGCCTGTAGGCCGCCCCCCTCGAAATCGAACTGGGCCCAGGAGGGCTTGCCGATCATTAGGTCCCGGTCAGCCCGTGCTTGCGGGCGTAAGCAAAAATCCCCCCCGCCTCGACGATCCCCGCCGCATCCCCCAGGGGATTGAGGGCGAAGCGCTCGCCGCTGCTGTGGTTAATCAACTGGCTGGCCGCGATGTCGATCTCAACCTCATCGCCGGTTTTGATCATATCGTTGAGTTTGGCGCTCGCCTCGATGGGGTAGAGGTAGCCACCATCCACCGAATTGCGGAAGAAAATCCGGGCGTACGATTCGGCCACCACCGCCTTGACCCCGGCGATGTTGAGCGCCACCGGAGCGTGCTCGCGCGACGAACCGCAGCCGAAGTTCTTACCGCCGACGATGATGGCGTAGTCGCTCAGGTGCTCCCCCTCACGCACGAAGGGAATGTCGCCCGCGGGCAGGCCGCGTTGCCCCGGAGGGACCGACGAAAGGGCAAAGCGCCCGTAGTTCAGCCGCTCCTCGGGATCCTCCAGCGAGTACACCAGGTACTGAGCCGGGATGATCTGATCGGTATCGATGTCGTCGCCGAGCACGTAGGCCCGGCCGCGAAGGGTTTGCTCCATGTTCAACCTCAGTGCTTGGCCTGGAAAAGCTGAAAACGATTGCCGTCGGGATCGACGAAATCGGCCATCAAGCCGTAGGGCTGCTCCTCGGTGGTGCCGAGAAACTTCACCCCTTTGCCTTCGAGCTTGCCCCGCAGGGTGAGCAGATCGCCGACCCGAAAGACCACCACACCGCCGTTGCCGGGGGCGGGACGATCCTTGCCCTGACGGTGGTTGGGACCGTGCAAGGAGAGGTGAATCGCCCCCACCTTGAACTCGGTCCAGTCGTCGGAGGAAAACAACCGGGTCAGCCCCAAGGTGTTCTCGAAAAAATCGACCGAACGGGCCATATCGGAGACGGGCACCCAGACCAGGGAAACGTTCAGGCTCATTTCAAAAACTCCCGCGGATCGGTGATGACCCCGGTGACTGCCGAAGCGGCTGCGGTCAGAGGGCTGGCCAGATAGACCGCGGACTGCTTGGAGCCCATGCGGCCGGGGAAATTACGGTTGGTGGTCGAGATGACCTGCTCGGCCCCATGGGTGCGACCGAAGGTGTCGGCCGGACCGCCCAAGCAGGCGGCGCAAGAGGCCTCGCCGATGTCGCAACCGGCGGCCACGAAGATGTCGAACAGGCTCTTGCCGTTGTGGCGCACAGTGCGCAGATCGGCCGCCACATCGGTGGTCGCCGGAACGATGAAGGTGGGAATGGCCACCTTGCGTCCGTCCAAAATGCGGGCCGCTGCCACGAAATCCTCCGTCTTGCCGCCGGTGCAGGAGCCGATGTAGGAGCGATCGAGCTTGGTGCCCGCCACCTCGGAAACCTTGGCTTTGTTGTCGGGGCTGTGGGGTTTGGCCACCACCGGCTCAAGATCGCTGCTCTTGTAGACGATCTGCCGCGCCACCTTGGCGTCGGGATCGCTGTAGACCGGTTCGAACGCCCGCTTGGCCCGCCCTTCGAGGAAGGCGAAGGTCTTGGCGTCGGGGGCGATGATGCCACTCTTGGCCCCCGCCTCGATGGCCATGTTGCAAATGGTCATCCGCTCTTCCATCCCCAGCGCCTCGATCCCCGACCCGGCGAACTCCATGGCGCAGTAGGTCGCCCCATCGACCCCGATGTCGCCGATGATCTGCAGGATCAAATCCTTGGCCATGACGTAATCGGGAATCTCGCCGTCGAAGACGAAACGCAGCGTCTGCGGGACCTTCACCCAGAGCTTGCCGGTGCCAAGGATGAAAGCGGCGTCGGTGTTGCCGATGCCGGTGGCGAACATGCCAAACGCCCCCGCCGTGCAAGTGTGGGAGTCGGTCCCGAACAGCACCTGGCCCGGAAAATCGAACCCCTCGTGGGCGAGTGCCACATGGCAGACCCCTTTGTAGCGAGGGGTGCCGAAGTCGTAGAAGTGCGGCAAATCCTGCTCGGCGGCAAAGCTACGCAAAATATCGAGGTTACGCCGGGCGTGGGGATCGGCGGTGAAGATGTAGTGATCGGGGATGATGACCAACCCGTCCTTATTCCACACCTTGGCATCGGCGCCGAATTCCCGCTTGAAGATCCCGATGGTGCCGGGGCCGCAGACGTCGTGGGTCATCAGGGTATCGACGTCGATCCAGACGTTTTCCCCCGGCACAACCCGGTCGCGGCCCGCGTGGCGGGCAAGAATCTTCTCGGTGATCGTCATCGACATGAGCGTCTGACTCCTAAGAACAAGCCCCAAAGGGCGTCGAAAAACTCAAATTAAAGCTGCGGGTGTTCGGTACGGACCCGTCCCGCCAGCTTGTTCAGCGCATTCACATAGGCCCGGGCCGAGGCGACGATGATGTCGGTATCGGCCCCCTGGCCGTTGACCACTCGGCCCCCTTGCCGCAGCCGCACGGTCACCTCACCCATGGCGTCGGTCCCCGAGGTAATGGCGTTGACCTGGTAAAGCAACAGCTCCCCCTCGACCGGCACCAGCGTCCGGATCGCCTTGAAGGCGGCGTCGACCGGACCGTCCCCTTCGCCGATCTGTTCTTTTTCTTCGCCGTCGACCGTCAGCACCACCTTGGCCGAGGGACGGGTTCCGGTGCCCGATTGGCAACTGAGCGCTTTGAGAACGAAACGGTCGGGAGAGCGGGTGATCTCCTCGTCGACGATGGCCAACAGGTCCTCGTCAAAGACCTGTTTTTTGACGTCGGCCAAATCTTTAAACCGTAAAAAAGCGCGGTTGAGTTCGTCCCCTTCAAGATTGACCCCGAGTGAGGCGAGCCGGTCGGCAAAGGCGTGGCGCCCAGAATGTTTGCCCAGCACCAGCTCGGTTTTGGTCTGCCCCACCGACTCGGGGGTCATGATCTCGTAGGTTTCTTGCGCCTTGAGCATCCCGTCTTGGTGGATCCCCGATTCGTGGGCGAAGGCGTTGGCTCCGATGATCGCCTTGTTGGGCTGGACGTTGATGCCGGTGATCGCCGAGAGCAGCCGCGAGGCGGGGGTGATCTGGGTGGCGTCGATGTTGGTGTCGATCCCGCCGAAGCAGTCGCGGCGCACCTTGAGCGCCATGACCACCTCCTCCATGGCGGCGTTGCCCGCCCGCTCCCCGATGCCGTTGATGGTGCATTCGACCTGACGGGCCCCCGCCTGAACGGCGGCCAGGGAGTTGGCAACCGCCAGCCCCAAGTCGTTGTGGCAGTGGACCGAGATGATCGCCTGATCGATGTTGGGCACCCGGTTCATCAAGGTGGCGATCCGCTCCCCGAAAATCCAAGGCAGGGTGTAACCGACCGTGTCGGGGATGTTGATCGTTTTGGCCCCAGCCTTGATCGCCGCCTCGACCACCCGGCAGAGAAAATCCATCTCGGTACGCCCGGCGTCTTCGGCCGAAAACTCGACATCATCGGTGTACTGGCGAGCGTGGCCAATCGCCTTGATCGCCGCCGCCACCACCTCGTCGGGGCTCATGCGCAGCTTTTTTTCCATGTGGATCGGCGAGGTGGCGATGAAGGTGTGAATCCTTCCTTGCGCCGCCGGAGCAATCGCCCGACCCGCTGCGTCGATATCGGCCTCGCGGGCGCGGGCCAGGCCGCACACCGTCGATTCCTTCACCGTCTGAGCAATGCGGTGCACCGCGTCAAAATCGCCGGGGCTGGCCACCGGAAAACCGGCCTCGATCACGTCAACCCGCAGCCGCTCAAGCTGCCGGGCGATGCGCAGTTTTTCTTCGGTGTTCATCGAGGCGCCGGGCGACTGCTCGCCATCGCGCAACGTGGTATCGAAAACGATCAAATGATCGGACATGAATTACGTCCCCGTGCTGTCGCTGGGTGGTGGTACATCGGTGCTGGAGGCTTTGGCCAATTTGCGGCGGCGCAGCGAGGCAATTTTGGCCAGCGGCCCCGACAGGGCATACCCAAGCAAAATCGCAAACAACGCCACCTGGGGGATCATCGCCACCACGATCAATACCCCCACCACCTTGGCCAAAACCCCGAATTTCTCTTGGCTCTTCAGATCGACATCCTTGAACGACCTGAAGGGGATGCTGCTCACCATCAAAAAGGCCAGCAGGTAGATGAGCAGCATCATCGGGATCGAAAAGTAGGAGGGATCCCACCCCTGATCCTCATACAGCAAAACCAACGAGGCGATCACCCCCGCCGCAGCGGGAATAGGCAGCCCCTGAAAATACCGCTTGTCTTGATTGCCCGAATAGACGTTGAAACGGGCCAAGCGCAAGGCGCCCGCCACGGCAAACAAAAAGGCGGCAACCCACCCCGGCTGACCGAAGGGGACCAGCGACCAATGGTAAACCAACGCCGCCGGGGCGATCCCAAAGGCGACCATATCGGAGAGGCTGTCGTATTCGGCGCCAAACTCGCTGGTCGCCCCCAGCATCCGAGCGACCCGACCATCGAGGGCGTCAAAAACCGAGGCGAGCAAAATCGCCACCGCCGCCGAGAAAAACTGCCCGCTGGCGGCGTGGATGATCGCGTAGAAGCCGCAGAAGAGCCCCGCCGTGGTGAAAAGGTTCGGCAACACATAAACCGCCCGTCCCCGATGCCCTTTGCCCACCTTGACCTGCTCTTGCCCGTCGTCCGCCATGGTTGCTCCGCGCTTTAAGATTGCTTGGGAATACTGGCGATGATCGTCTGGCCCGCCGTCGTCTTCTCGCCCAGGGTCACGTTCACCGCCCAATCGGGGGGCAGGTACAGATCGACCCGGGATCCGAAGCGGATCAAGCCGTAACGCGATCCCATCTGCCACCTTGAACCGGCATCGGCCTTGTTGACGATGCGCCGAGCGATCAATCCCGCCACCTGCACCATCTCAATCTTGTCGCCCGCTTCGGATTCGAGAATCAAGCTGGAGCGCTCGTTTTCGGTGCTCGCCTTGTCCAGCGCGGCATTCACGAACTTGCCGGGGTGGTAGTGGTGCGCCTTGACCGTGCAGGCCAGCGGCATCCGATTGACGTGAACATTGAAGACGTTCATGAAGATCGAAACCAATTGCACCGGCTGGTCGAGGTGCAGCCCCCGCTCCAGCTGGACGATCCGCACGATCCGTCCATCGGCGGGACAGAGCACGATGTCGTCGCGGTCAGGGACCTGCCGGTCGGGATCACGGAAGAAGTAGAGCGCAAAAAGGGTCAGGGCTGCGAAGAGGATCCCAAGGGGGCACCAAACAAACCAGCCGACGACGGCGCCCGCAGCAAACAGGGCAATAAACGGAAAACCCTCCCGGGCAATGGGAGGGTGTTTGGGGTCGATCACGGTGACTCCTGGGATGGACGAAGGCCCCCCCGAAGGGATTCGGGGAGGCCGCCAGAATCAGTTGCGGCTCTGATCCACGATCTTGTTCTTGCCGATCCAGCTCATCATCGAGCGCAGCCGGCCCCCCACCTCTTCGATCTGATGTTCACGGCCAATGCGGCGCAGGCCGTGAAGCATGGGGCCACCAGCGCGGTTCTCAAGGATGAACTCCCTGGCGAACTGGCCGGTTTGGATCTCGGTGAGGATCCGCTTCATCTCGGCCTTGGTTTCGGCGGTGATGACGCGGGGGCCGCGGGTCAGATCGCCGTATTCGGCGGTGTTGGAGATCGAGTAGCGCATGTTGGCGATGCCGCCTTCGTACATCAGGTCGACGATCAGTTTGAGCTCATGCAGGCACTCGAAATAGGCCATCTCGGGGGCGTAGCCCGCCTCGACCAGGGTCTCGAAACCCGCCTGGACCAGCGCCGAGGCGCCGCCGCAGAGCACCGCCTGCTCGCCGAAGAGGTCGGTCTCGGTCTCTTCGCGGAAGGATGTTTCGATCACACCGGCGCGGCCGCCGCCGTTCGCCGAGGCGTACGACAGAGCGATCTCTTTAGCCTGGCCGCTGGCATCCTGGTGGATGGCAATCAAGGAGGGGACGCCGCCACCCTGGGTGTAGGTGTGGCGCACCAAGTGGCCAGGACCCTTGGGGGCAACCAAAAAGACGTCGAGGTCGGCACGGGGGATGATCTGGCCGAAATGCACGTTGAAGCCGTGGGCGAAGACCAGCGCCGCACCCTGCTTGAGGTTGGGCTCAATCACCTCGCGGTAGGTTGCCGCCTGATGCTCGTCGGGGATGAGGATCATCACCACGTCGGCGCCCGCCACCGCGTCGGCCACACTCTGGACGGTCAACCCTTCGGCCTCGGCCTTCGCCTTGGATTTAGAACCGGCGGGCAGACCGACGGTGACGTTTACCCCGGAGTCGCGCAGGTTCAGGGCGTGGGCATGGCCTTGGCTGCCGTAACCGACGATGGTCACCGCTTTAGCGCGGATCAGGTCGATATTGGCGTCAGCGTCGTAATAAACCTTCATGGGAGGGTGCTCCTGGTTCGATCAAACAGATGAAAAAAAACGAAAAATGGTGCCGGAAACGGACCCAAGATTAAACGACGGTCAAAACCTGCCGCGGGATCTCGATCCCCTGGTGGCCACGGGCCATGGCGATCTGCCCGGTGCGCACCACTTCGAGAATTCCGACCGGACGGACCAGCTCCAAAAAGGCGGCCAGCTTGCCCTCGTCACCGGTGACCTCAATGGTGTAGGCCCCCGCGGAGACATCGACGACCCGTCCCCGGAAGATCTCGGCCATGCGTAATACCTCGGCCCGGCTGTCGGCCTCGGCTTTGACCTTGACCAGCATCAGCTCGCGCTGCACGTGGTCGACCTCGGTCAGGTCGATGACCTTAATAACGTCGACCAGCTTGTTGAGCTGCTTGACGATCTGCTCGATCACCGGCTCGCTACCGCGCGAAACGATCGTCATACGGCTAACACCGGGATCGTCGGTGACGGCAACCGCCAACGACTCGATATTGTACCCTCGCCCGGCAAAAAGTCCCGACACACGGGCCAAAACGCCAAACTCGTTTTCAACCAGCACCGAAATCAGGTGGCGCATCGTTTCAAGCCCCTGTCTTCATCAAATCAGAATCATCTCTTTCAAAGCGGCGCCCGCCGGCACCATCGGGTAGACGTTCTCTTCCCGGTCGGTGATGAAATCCATAATCACAGGGCGGTCGCGGATTTCCAGCGCCTGCTTGATGACCGCATCGACCTCGGCAGGGGTGCGCGCCCGAAAGCCCGCCGCCCCATAGGCCTCGGCCAATTTCACGAAATCGGGCTGCACCGACATGTCCGATTCGGAATAGCGGTTACCGTAAAACAGCTCTTGCCACTGCCGCACCATGCCCAAATAGCTGTTGTTGAGGATGGCGATCTTCACTGGCAGGCGGTACTGCATCGCCGTGGCCAGTTCTTGGATGTTCATCTGGATCGAAGCCTCTCCGGCAATGTCGATCACGGTGGCCTCGGGATGGGCCACCTGCGCCCCCATGGCGGCAGGGAAGCCGTACCCCATCGTCCCCAGGCCGCCGCTGGTCATCCAGCGCCGGGGCTGCTCAAAACCGTAAAACTGAGCCGCCCACATCTGGTGTTGCCCCACCTCGGTGGTCACATAGGCCTGCCCGTTGGTCAGGGCGTGCAGCCGCTCGATCACGTATTGCGGCTTGATGGTGGTGTCGTTCTGGGTGTAGCTCAGGCATTTGCGCGCCCGCCACTCCTCGATCTCGGCCCACCACCCCTCAATGGCCTCGCGGTGTTCCACATCGAGATCGTGCCGGTCGATGTAGTCGAGCATGTCGGTCAACACCGCCTTCACATCGCCCACGATGGGCAGATCGACCCTAACATTTTTGCTGATCGAACTGGGGTCGATGTCGATGTGGATGATGTCGGCATCGGGGGCGAAGGCCTCGATTTTGCCGGTCACCCGGTCGTCGAAGCGGGCACCGATGGCAATGAGCAGATCGCACTGGCTCACCGCCATGTTGGCCTCGAAGGTGCCATGCATTCCGAGCATCCCCAAGAAGCTGGGATCGGAGGCGGGCACCGCTCCCAACCCCATCAAGGTTTGGGTGATCGGATACCCCAGGCGGCGCACCAATGCGGTCAACTCGTCGCAGGCGTTGGAGAGGATCACCCCGCCACCGGTGTAGAACAAAGGCCGTTTGGCCTTGGCGATCATCTTTGCCGCCCTGCGAATCTGCCCCGGATGCCCCTTCACCGTCGGGTTGTAGGAGCGCAGCCGGATTTCCTTCGGGTAATCGAACTCGGCCTTGTTGATGGTTACATCTTTGGGGATGTCGACCACCACCGGGCCGGGCCGACCACTCGCCGCCAGGTAGTAGGCCTTCTTGATCGTCATGGCCAGGTCTTCGGTCCGCTGCACCAAAAAGTTGTGTTTGGTGCAGGGGCGGGTGATTCCAACGATGTCGGCCTCTTGAAAGGCGTCGTTGCCGATCAACGCAGTGGGAACCTGCCCGGTGAAGACCACCAGGGGGATCGAATCCATGTAGGCGGTGGCGATACCGGTCACTGCATTGGTGGCGCCGGGCCCCGAGGTCACCAGGGCGGTGCCGACCTTGCCGGTGGAACGGGCGTAGCCGTCGGCGGCATGGACCGAGGCCTGCTCGTGACGACCCAACACATGCTTGAGCTGGTCGGCATGTTTATAGAGTTCGTCATAGATGTTGAGCACCGCGCCGCCCGGATAACCGAACAGGGTATCGACCCCCTCTTCGATCAAACTGCGGACGAAGATTTCTGCGCCACTGATCTTCACGGGTAACCGTTCCTCGTTCAGACCGGGAGATCCCGGCCGTCTCGACAAGACGACGGCGCCGGTCAAAAGCCGACGCCGGATATGGTTCAAATAGGCCCCAGGCGGCCGTAAGCCGGGTTTTGTCCCGACGCTTGCGCGCCGGTGGCATTCATTCATCTAGGGGCGCCGTTGCCGACGCCCTCATGCAGCCAACCCGGAGACAGGGCGGGCCACCCCGGTGTCTCCCTATTCGGCCTTGCTTCGGGTGGGGTTTACCGTGCCGACCTTGTCACCAAGATCGCGGTGCGCTCTTACCGCACCTTTTCACCCTTACCCGCTTGTGCGGGCGGTCTGTTTTCTGTGGCACTTTCCTTGGGGTTGCCCCCACTGGCCGTTAACCAGCACCCTGCCCTTTGAAGCCCGGACTTTCCTCTCGTCCCCCCTCGAAAGGGGGCAACCAGCGAATGCCTAGCCGCCTGGGGCCGCGAAGTTTGAACGTTGAGGGGGGCGGTGGCAACCAACCGCCCCCATGGTCAAAACTGCAACACCGAATGGACCGGTACCGGCACCCGACCGCGACCCTCAAGAAAAGTCAGCTCGGCCATGAAAGCGGCCTCGACGACCTCGGCGCCCAATTCGTTCACTAAGCGGCACACCGCCCCGACCGTTCCGCCGGTGGCGAGCACATCGTCGACCACCAGCACCCGGTCGCCCGGCTCCAGGGCGTCAGCGTGGATCTCCAGCACGTCGGTGCCGTATTCCAGGTCATAAGAGACCGAACGGGTATCTGCGGGCAACTTACCCGGCTTACGCACCAAAATCAGCCCCGCCCCCAGCTTGTAGGCCAAGGCGGCGCCGAAGATGAAGCCGCGCGCTTCGACCGCCACGATGCGGCGGATCTCTTGGCCCACATAGCGATCAGCCAGCGCGTCGATGGCCCGCTGGAACGAGGCGGGGTCGGCCAGCAGGGTGGTGATGTCTTTAAAGACAATCCCCGGTTTAGGAAAATCGGGGACATCGCGGATCGCATTTTTGAGTCGTTGCACCATGACGGGCTCCTGAAAACGGCGGAACAAAGGAATTAAGGCCTTGACACCCAGCGACGGGGATCGGTCGGCGTGACCCCCTCGCGCACTTCGAAATGAAGATGGGGCCCTGAGGCACGACCGGTTTCGCCAACCTGGGCGATGGTCTGCCCCTGGGTGACCTTGTCCCCCTTCTGCACCAGATTTTGCCGGTTGTGGGCATAGGCCGAAACGATATCGCCGGAATGTCGAACCAGAATCAAATTGCCGTAGCCGGTTAAACCGTCGCCGGAATAGATCACCTCGCCGTCGGCGACCGCCAGCACCGGGGTCCCCTCCTGCGCGGCAATGTCGAGTCCATCGTGTTTTTCGCGCCCCTTGCGGTCGAAGCCACGGATGATTGTGCCCCCCCCCCCCACCGGCCAGACCATCTGGGCCGCAGGGGTCATCCCGGTTTCACGGGTTGGGGCGGCAACGGCGGTCGTAGCGCTCGCCACGCCGTTGGTTGCCACGTGCGGGGCGACATGTGCGGCAGCGGCGACAGGAGCCCCCCCCCCAGCGGGCTTGCGCCCCAACCAGACCTCCTCACCCGGCTGAATTTGCCGCTGCAACGCCAGCTTTTGGCCAACATAAATGGTGTGGGGGGGCTGCATGCGGTTGCGGAAGATCAGGTAGTCGACCGAAACACCGAAACGTTGGGCGATGGAATAGAGGGTCTCCCCCTTGGCGACAACATGAACCGGGGGCAGGTCGCTGCGATAAGCGCCGTGTCCACATCCAGCCAGGATCAGGAGCAGGCTGAGTAGCCCCCCCCAAACCAGCCTCGATGTCGCCCCCGTTTGAATCCTCATCTCTACCCCAGCGACCTCACCCCTTTAAAAGCCACCACAACCCGAAAGCGACCGCCACCAGCGCCGTGGTGAGCCAGGCAATGTTGCGCTCCAACCAATGTTGCAACGGCTCGCCCCCCCAGCGGATCAACCCCGCCACCAGGAAAAACCGCATGCCCCGCGCTGGAATCGATACCGCCGTCAGCAACCATAACGGAATCTGAAATAATCCGGCGGCAATGGTGAAGACCTTGTAGGGGATGGGGGTGAACCCAGCTGCAAAGATGATCCAGGCGGCATAAGCCTCGAACCACGCCCCCACCTGATCAAACTTCGTCTCCAGGTGGTACAGGGCCAAGATGGGGCGGGCCAGCGCCTCAAAAGCGAAGGCACCAATCAACCAGCCGAGCACCCCTCCGATCACCGAACCCAGGGTGGTGATCCAGGCGTAGCGCCACGCTTTGTTGGGCTGAGCCAGTGTCATGGGGGCCAGCAGGGTATCGGGAGGAATCGGAAAGAATGAGGATTCGGCCACCGCTACGCCGAACAGGTAACGGCTCGCGTGAGGATGGGCGCTCCAACGCAATGCCGCCCGGTAAGCCCGTTGCATCACTCTTCACCCCCCAACGCCACACCGCCGAGCATGGGAACAAATAAACAGGGCAAAAAATGTTCGTGTTTTAAACCCTGCCCCGTGCGTGTCACCCGCACCACGGTTTGCTCCCCTCCGCCCACCGGCATCACCAACCGCCCACCGGGGGCCAATTGATCCAGCAATGCTTGGGGAATTTCAGGGGCCGCCGCGGCCGTAACAATGGCGTCGAAAGGGGCTGCATCGGGCCAACCCAGGTAACCATCCCCCACCATAAAATGGATGGTATGGGCCTGATCGCCAAGGATGGCACCGAGGTTGCGCGCCGCCCGTTCCAGCAACAGTTCGATCCGCTCGATGGTGTAAACCTGCTCGGCCAGTTGGCGCAGTACCGCAGTCTGATAGCCACAGCCGGTGCCGATCTCAAGCACCCGTTCCCCCCCCTGCAATTCCAAAAGCTGACACATCGTCGCCACCATGTAGGGCTGGGAGATCGTCTGGCGAAACCCAATGGGCAGGGCCGAATCTTGATACGCCCGGGAAGCCAGCGCCTCCTCGACAAAACGGTGCCGGGGGATGCGCCCCATTGCGGCCAACACCCGCTGATCCTTGATGTCGCGACCGCGCAGTTGCTCCTCCACCATCCGGCGACGGCGCCGGGCATGGAGGTCGCCCCCCCCGTTCATGACGGCTCCCGCACTCATGATCCGAAGACCCCCCAGTGGCCCAACGCCTGCGCCGACTGATCGTGGGTCAGGTTCATGTGCAGTGGGGTCACCGACACAAACCCTTCGCGTAGCGCCGCCCGGTCGGTCCCCTCCTCCACCGGATCGTCCTCGCTCACCCCGCCAATCCAGTAATAACGGCGTCCGCGCGGGTCGAGGTTCATCACTGCAGACTCGCCATAGGTCCGTTTTCCCTGCCGGGTCAAACGCACCCCCCGGACCAGTTCGAGCGGCAAATTAGGGACATTGAGGTTGAGCAGGGTGTCGGCCGGCAGGCTGTGAACCAAGACATCGCGGGCCAGCCGCAGCGCGTATTCGGCGGCGGTAGAAAAGATTTGATCTTGGCGGGAAGCGATGGAGACAGCGATGGAAGGGATGCCGAACAGGGTTCCCTCCATGGCTGCGGCGACGGTTCCAGAATAGGTGATGTCGTCGGCAACGTTGGCGCCATGGTTGATCCCCGAGACCACCAGGACGGGACGGGCGTCCAACAGACCGGTTAGGGCTAGGTTGATACAATCTGTGGGGGTGCCGTCGACCGAAAAACGGCCGGGAGCGATCTCTTCGACCCGCAGGGGGCGGTGCAACGACAGAGAATGGCCTGCACCGCTGCGTTCGCGGTCGGGAGCGACCACGACCACTCGGCGCCCCAAAGCCGCCAACCCCTCGGCCAACGCCTCCAAACCAGCCGCGCGAATGCCATCGTCGTTGGAGACCAGGATCAAGAGGACACCTCCGTCCCGAGGGGGGACAAAAAAAAAGCCGCCCGAGGGCGGCTTGGTCTTTCGGAAATGGTCGGGGCGAGAGGATTTGAACCTCCGACCACTTGCACCCCATGCAAGTGCGCTACCAGGCTGCGCTACGCCCCGTCACTTCCCGAAAGGGCGCGGATCCTAAGAATCCGGCGCCGTCTCGTCAACCCCGTTGTTGGGGCTGGTCCAGCAGGGCGAGGATCGCCTTGAGTTCATCCCGGATTTCACGCAGCACCGGACGCATATCGTTGCTTACGTGGGGGGGCTCAATCGGCTGAATCGTCTCTTCAAGAGGCTCACCTCCGTCGCGCAAACGCTGAATCTCTTGCTGCGCACCCCGGATGGTGAATTTGCGGTCGTACAGCAGACTGCGGATTTGCAAAATGTTGACGATGTCTTCTTTGCGGTAGAAACGACGGTTGCCCGAACGCTTGGTGGGGCTGATGACGTCGAACTCCGACTCCCAGTAGCGCAGCACATGAGGCTCCACCCCACAGATGTCGCTGACCTCCCGGATCGAGAAGAACAGCTTGTCCGGAAGCTCAGGAACCGCGATGGGGTAGGCGATGGCTTTGTTTTCCTGCGCCACGTGGCCCTCCTTCATTGGCCGACAGTCGGCCCTTCAAGGGGAGAAACACCATTCATTCGTCATTGAGCCGGGTGCGTAAAATCTGGCTGGGACGGAAGACCAATACCTTGCGCGGAGGAATCTCGATCTCCACACCAGTCTTGGGATTGCGCCCCACCCTCGAACCCTTACGCCGCACCGTAAAGTTGCCGAATTGCGAGATTTTTACCGTCTCACCCCGTGCAACCGTCTCCCGCACGCAATCGAGCACATGCTCCACCACCGCAGCGGTGTCTTTTTTGGGCAGACCAACACGCTCAAAAACCGCGTCGACGATTTCTGCCTTGGTCATCGTATTGCCTGCCGGATCAATCTCGTTGTTCATCCTCTACTCCACTTAAACGTTAGAAGATTCTGAACTTTAACGATATTTACATGAGCGCGTCAACGTAGAAACCGTTATCTCAGACCTGCCTCAAAGCGAACTTCAAGCCGTTTCAACACCTTGTCGACCATTTGATCGACCTCTTCCGAAGCCAAAGTCCGGTCGGAGGCCTGGAATGTCAATCTTAAACCCAGGCTGATACGTTCGGCGCCGGGATTGGGCTCGAAGCGGTCAAACACCTCGGCATGACGGATCAGCGCCGAACTTTTTGCCGCCTCTGTTAAAAGCGCCGAGGCGGGAATCGACCGCGACACCCACAAAGCCAGATCGCGGCGCATCATAGGCTGATCGGAGGGAATATCGAGTTTTCGACTTGAAGATTGAACTGCGGCAATCGCTTTGGCGTCGAGCTCGAACCCGTACAACTCGCCACCCTCCCATATCTGCGACAACCGCGGATGAATCTGCCCCATCCAACCAATGCGCACATTCCCGGCTTCGATCCAACCACTGCGCCCGGGATGAAGGAACGGGGGCAACGCCTCTGTCGTCAGGGTTATGGCCTCGATGCCAAGCCGCTGCAACACCCCCTCCACCCACCCCTTCAAATCGAAAAAGTCGACCGCTCGGCTGCCCGACCAATGGCGGAGAGCGCCGCAAAACACCCCCCCCAACGCCAAATGCTCCTCGTCGGCCTTAAAGACATGACCCGACTCCACCAACCGCAAGTTTTCTTGCTGACGTGCTCGGTTGAATGCCACCGTCCGAGCCAAACCAGGCAGCAAGGAGCCACGCATGCAGGGACGATCAGCCTGGATTGGATTGCTCAACAACACCGGCTCTTCACTGGGGGCGGCAAAAGCAGCCCAGTCGTCTCGGGCCAGGAAGGGGAAGGTAATGACCTCAATCCCCCCCACCGCCAGCGCCGCTTCGGTCAAATGGGACTCGAAGTGGCGAATGGTCGTGGTTGGATTCATGGGACGTTGGGGCAGTTTGTTGGGGATGCTATCCAGTCCAACAATCCGCGCCACCTCTTCGGCCAGATCCTGAAAAAGGCTCCAGTCGGGGCGATGCCCGGGAGGAATCACGCTTATGCCCCCCTCTCGCTGCGTCACAACACCACCGAGACGAGCCAGCAGGGCGATCACCTCGTTGTCGGGTACCGACATCCCCAGAAGTTTAGCCAAACGGTCGAAATCGAGGTCGATGGTCGGACGGCGCCCAGCGCCCAAGTCCACCTGGGACCAACCCATCAGTTGCCCGTCCGCATGATCTTGCAGAAGTGAAACCGCACGGCAAAGGGCTTGATTTACAGCGTCGGGATCGACCCCCCGTTCAAAGCGGTGGGAGGAATCGCTGCCCAGTCCGTAGCGTCGAGCCGTGGGCCCAACGCGATTGGGGGCAAACCAAGCCGCCTCTAATAGGATTTCTTGGGTCTGGTCGGATACGGCGCTACCAGCGCCCCCCATCACCCCGGCCAACGCAATGGCTCCCTGGGCATCCGCAACAACCAAATCATCGCGGGTCAGTGTCACCTCCCGGTCGTTCAGCGCCTCGAAGCGCTCCCCCTCTTTGGCCGCACGAACCGTCACGTCTCCAGAAACCAGGGCGGAATCGAAAGCATGAAGTGGCTGGCCCAGCTCCCACATCACATAGTTGGTGACGTCGACCAGGATGTTGCGCGGGCGAAGTCCCACCGCCTCCAGGCGCCGAATCAACCACTGCGGAGAGGGACCGTTGCGAACCTTCAACCGGGCCAATGCATACCGGCGACATCCAGCCACATCCTCGATCTTCAGAGCAGGAACCGCAGTCCCATCCGGCGAAGGCAGTTCAGCAATAGCAGGCCCCTTGAGTTCTCGCCCACTCAAAGCGCCGATCTCCCGGGCCACCCCCCTCACACTCAGACAATCGCCACGATTGGGGGTAAGTTCAATTTCAATCACCGGATCGTCCAATCCGAGTAATTGAGCCATGGGGGTTCCCGGTACCGCCTGCGCGGACAATCTCAGCAATCCATCCTCGGTTACCGGAGGCAACCCCAGCTCGGTCGCGGAGCACAACATGCCGGGCGATACGATGCCGCGAATCTTGCCCTTCTTGATTTTTAACCCGTTGGGCAGGGTGGCGCCGACCTGTGCCAGGGGGACATTCATTCCCACCGCGACATTGGGGGCGCCGCAAACGATCTCAAGCGGCTCGGCAGCGCCGAAATTCACCGTCACCAAACGAAGCCGGTCAGCGTCGGGATGGGGGCGCACCGCTTCGACGTGGGCAACAACCACCCCCTCCAACCCAAGGCTACGATCCTCAATGGCGGCAACCTCAAGCCCCGCAGCGGTGAGCCGTGCGGAAAAGGTCGGCAAGTCCCACTGGGGATCAATCCACTCCTGCAACCATGAAAGAGAAAAACGCATAGCCCTTACCGCCAGTTGCTCAAGTAGCGGACATCTCCATCGAAGAAGCGCCGCAAATCGTCGGCCCCCTCGGCCAACATGGTCAGACGTTCGACCCCAATGCCGAAGGCAAACCCCTGATGCCGATCGGGATCAAGTCCACACGACCGAAACACATTCGGATGGACCATCCCGCAACCCAGGATCTCGATCCACCCGGTGTTCTTGCAAACCCGACACCCCTTTCCATCGCACAACACACAGCCGATATCGACCTCGGCCGACGGCTCTGTGAAGGGAAAAAAGGAGGGGCGGAATCGCACAGGAAGGTTTTCCCGCTCGAAAAAAGCAGCAAGGAACGCAGAAAGTGTCCCTTTGAGATCGGCAAACGAGATCCCTTCATCGATCAAGAAGCCCTCGACCTGATGAAACATCGGGGTGTGGGTAACATCGGAATCGCAGCGAAACACCCGGCCCGGGGCCACTATCGCCAGGGGGGGCTGGCGACTTTCCATCACCCGAATTTGAACGGGACTGGTATGGGTGCGCAGCACCCGCCCGTCGGGGAGGTAGAAGGTGTCGTGCATATCCCGAGCGGGGTGGTGCTCGGGAATGTTCAGGTGGGTGAAGTTGTAGTCCTGCTCTTCGATTTCAGGTCCGGTTGCAACCTCAAAACCGCACGACTGAAAGATGTCGAGTATGCGATCAAGCTGACGGCGAATGGGGTGGCGTATCGCCTCGCTACCACCGCGCCCAGGCAGGAAGATATCCACCCGGTCGGCTTGCAATTTGGCATTGAGCGCCTGAGCACCAAGGAGCTCATGCCGCAAAGCCAGCGACTGCTCGAAAGCGGTGATGGCGTCGCCAATGGCTTTGCCTACCGCAGGGCGTTGTTCGTGGGAAAGGTCCCCCAACATGCGGCGCAGGCCGGTCAAGATCCCTTTTTTACCAGCGTATTGAACCCGAACCTCATCCAAGGCCTGAAGGGTCTGCACCAGCTCGACGGCCTGCAATGACTCGCTTTTTGCCGTATCAATCTGCCTGATGATGTCATCCATCACCACTACCTCACACCCGCACAAAAAAAAAGGGAGAGGCGATCCTCTCCCTTCATTGGGGGCACCGGGCGGCCAGAAAACCGACCCCGCCGGATACGCCTATCGTTTAGTGGCGAACCTGCTCCACCAACCGCCCAAAATCAGCAGGCTGACGAATCGCCATATCGGACAAAACCTTACGGTCCAGCTCAACACCGGCCTTCTTCAGGTTATTCATGAAGACCGAATAGCTCATACCGTGCAGACGGGCCGCCGCGTTGATGCGGACGATCCAAAGACGACGGAAATCGCGCTTACGGTTGCGCCGGTCCCGGTATTGATAGGCTAAGGCACGCTCAACGAATTCGTTGGCAATGCGGAAGCAGTTCTTCTTCCGGCCACGGAACCCTTTGGCGAGCTTGAGGATTTTTTTGTGCCGCGCCTTAGCGGTCACGCCACCTTTTACACGAGCCATCTTTTGTTACCTCTTCCGACTACGGCCTACCCGCAAGGGGAGGCCACAAATAATCAAACGAAGGGGAGCAGCCGCTTGAGCGACTTCTCGTCGTTAGCAGACGCCACCTCGGTCCCACGGGAGTTCCGCTTGGTCTTGCGGCTCTTTTTCGTGAGGATGTGGTTATGAAAGGCGCTGGAGTACTTGTAATGGCCGTTGGCGGTCTTCTTAAAACGCTTGGCCGCGCCACGGTTGGTTTTCATCTTCGGCATTTCAATAACTCCTCAATCTACCTCGACCCCAAGGTCGCTACCCCCACCCAGGGAGCAAAAACCCCACCTCTCGGGTGGGGCAAGCTGAATGCAAGTCATGTCGGTTCTTACTTTTTGGCGCGAGCGGCCATAACCATCACGAGCTGACGGCCCTCCATCTTGGGATGCTGTTCCACCACCCCAATCTCAAGAAGATCGGCCTCAATACGCTGCAATACCTTGGCTCCAAGCTCAACGTGGGCCATTTCACGTCCACGAAAACGCAACGTAAATTTGACTTTGTCGCCGTCTTCCAAGAAACGCAGCGCCGACCGAAGCTTAACCTGATAGTCGTGCTCGTCGGTTTTGGGGCGAAGCTTGATCTCTTTAACCTGAATGATCTTCTGGCGCTTTCGCGCCTCATTCATTTTTTTGGCCTGTTCATACTTGAACCGACCAAAATCCATCAAACGACAGACGGGCGGGTCGGCTTGCGCCGCAACCTCGACCAAGTCCAACCCACGCTCTTGCGCGATCGCCAGTGCCTCACGAGGAGTTAGAACCCCTAACTGCTCTCCATCATCGGCAATAACCCGAATACGATATGCCCGGATCTCTTCGTTAACCCGGACCTCTTTTTCTTTCGAGATGGCGAATCCTCCCCTTCAAGAGCCTCAATCAGACGTTGCACCCAAGGATGGCGCACTACCTTCGCGATTCCACCACACCAACAACTCGTCGACGGTCATAGTACCGATGTTTTCGCCCGCGAGCCGCACGGAAACAGTGTTTTCGTCAACCTCGCGATCCCCAACAACCAGCATAACAGGCACCCGGACGAGCGAGTGGCCGCGGATCTTATAGCCCACTTTTTCGTTCCGCAAGTCGACATCAACCCGAATCCCAGCGCGGCCCAAGCGAGCTGCTACCGCCTGGGCATGTTCATCGGCCCTGCTCGTCACAGTTAGAACCATGGCCTGCAGTGGCGCCAACCATAGAGGCAAGTGCCCTGCGTAGTGCTCGATCAAAATCCCGATAAACCGCTCCAATGAACCCAGGATCGCCCGATGAAGCATCACGGGAGTCTTGCGCACTCCGTCGGAGTCCACATAGGAGGCATCCAACCGACCCGGCATTGAAAAATCGACCTGAATCGTCCCACACTGCCATACCCGTCCCAGGCAGTCTTTTAAGGAAAATTCAACCTTGGGACCATAAAAAGCCCCCTCACCCGGATTGAGCTGGAAGGCCAACCCTTTGTCTTCTAAAGCCAGCTGCAAAGCGGTTTCGGCCTTATCCCAAAGCGCATCATCCCCGATGCGGTTTTCGGGGCGGGTCGATAGCTTGAGCAAGATGTCCTCAAAACCAAAGGCCCGATACACCTGAACGACCAATTCGATGAACTGCCCCACTTCATCCTGAATCTGCTCTTCGGTGCAAAAAATATGAGCGTCGTCCTGCACGAAATTGCGCAGTCTCATCAAGCCATGGAGCGTCCCTGAAGGCTCGTTTCGGTGGCAAGAGCCGAACTCGGCCAATCGCAACGGAAGGTCGTGGTGGCTGCGAATCCCTTGATTGAAGATTTGGATGTGGCACGGGCAATTCATGGGCTTGACCGCGTAGTCGCGATTTTCAGCTGCGGTCGTGAACATTTCGTCCCTGAACTTGCCCCAATGCCCGGAACGTTCCCACAGGCTACGATCCACCAGCTGAGGGGTACGCACCTCTTTGTAACCATGATCTCTCATGACATCGCGAACGAACCCCTCGACTTGCCGATAGAGGGTCCAGCCGCGGTCATGCCAGAAGATCATCCCAGGCGCCTCTTCCTGAATATGAAAAAGGTCCATCTCCCTGGCTAGGCGGCGATGGTCCCGTTTTTCCGCCTCCTCCAATCGATGTAAATACCCTTTCAAATCCTTTTCAGACGCCCAACCGGTCCCATAGATACGGGTCAACATCCTGTTTCGCGAATCGCCACGCCAGTACGCTCCCGCGACCTTCAACAACTTAAAAGCCGTCAGCACCCCGGTGCGCGGTGCGTGAGGCCCTCTACAGAGATCAAGAAACTCGCCTTGTCGGTACAACGAGATCACCTGGCCCTGAGGAATAGCCCCGATGATTTCGGCCTTGTAGTGCTCGCCCATTCCAAGAAACAAGCGGACTGCGTCGTCACGATCCATCTGTACCCGATGAATCGCTTTATCTCGAAGGGCGATCTGGTGCATGCGCTCTTCGATCTTTTCTAGATCCCCCTCCGTAAAAGGTCTGACATAATCGAAGTCGTAATAGAAGCCATTTTCGATCACGGGACCGATGGTAACTTGCGCCTCGGGGTAAAGCTCCTTGACGGCCTCCGCCAAAAGGTGACTCATCGAATGACGAAGAATTTCAACCCCTTCACTGTCCCGAGCCGTCAAAATCCGAACGCGATCTCCGTCGTGCAATTCGGCAGTTAAATCGAGAAAAGCCCCATTTACGACAAGAGCAAGCGCGGCCTTGGCCAGCCCCGGTCCGATACTTGCAGCCAAATCCACACCAGTAGATCCGGTGGGCAATTGTCGCTGCGACTGATCGGGGAGGATGATGGAAATCGAGGATGCCACTGTCCTTGCCCTCTAGTGATTCACGCCGGACCGTACGGGGGCTCCACTCAAACGCTGGAGCAGAAAAAAAGAAGGAGCACCCATGGGTGCTCCTTCTTTTGGAGTTGGTAGGCACGGGCGGTTTCGAACCGCCGACCTCTACCGTGTCAAGGTAGCGCTCTCCCACTGAGCTACGCGCCTGCAGATCCCAAGACAACCTCTCTCGGGGCGGGGAACTCTACGAATCGGCAGCCGCTTGTCAACGCCGAAACTCAAAATGAAAACGGCGGCCATAAGCCGCCGTTTTTGCACATACTGGTGGGCGAAACAGGGTTCGAACCTGTGACCCCCGGCTTGTAAGGCCGGTGCTCTCCCGGCTGAGCTATTCGCCCTTGGCAGCCCTATGCCGACCAACGGATCAGCCGTTCAGGCGATCCTTCAAACCCTTACCCTGCTTGAAGCGAACCGACTTGCTCGATTCAATTTGAATCTTGTCGCCGGTCGCAGGATTCCGGCCCTCCCGAGCTGCGCGCTCGGTCACTGAAAACGTCCCAAAACCAACTAGGTGGACCGATCCGCCCTGAGCCAACGCCTCTTCCACAGAGGCCACCACTGCATCAACCGCGCGACCGGCCTCGGCTTTCGTCATCCCAGCCTTTTCAGCCACGCGCTCAATTAACTGGCTTTTGTTCATTACTCCCCCCTTGGGTATAAGTTGATATTGAGAACGCACGGGGGCGGTCCCCGTACCCCATCGTGCTCGTCAATCAGTGCGGCAATACCACCCCTGCCGTTTGGGCTTTTTCTTCGTTTTTTGCCGGGCCGTCAAGCGTTTTTTCCTCGTCATTGCTGGAAACATCCATCCTTGGCTGCGGCAACCCAAGAAGAGCCAAGGACAAGACCTCATCCATGGAGCCAACCGGCACAACCTCTAGGCTTTCTAGAATTTCTGCCGGCACCTCCCTTAAATCTTTAGCGTTTTCATTCGGAATCATCACTTTGGCGATACCGCCACGCATTGCCGCCAATAACTTTTCTTTAAGACCACCAATCGGCAGAGCCCTGCCCCGAAGCGTTATTTCGCCAGTCATGGCGATCTCTCGACGCACGGGAATCCGAGTCAAAGCCGAAACAATTGCGGTCGCCATGGCCAATCCCGCTGAGGGGCCGTCTTTTGGAATCGCTCCCTCTGGCACGTGGATATGAATGTCGATTTTCTGGTGGAACCCCTCTTCCAAGCCCAGATGATGCGCACGTGATCGCACGTAGCTCATTGCTGCTTGGATGGATTCCTGCATAACGTCACCCAGCTTTCCGGTTATGGTCATGCGCCCCTTACCCGGTAACACCACCGCCTCAATAGTAAGGAGCTCGCCCCCCACTTCTGTCCATGCTAGTCCCGTCACCACACCAATTTGATCGTCTTCTTCTGCGACCCCAAACCTAAATTTCTCTATGCCGAGAAATTTCTCAAGGTTTTGATCCGTCACCCGAACGGGAACAATTTCGGGAGTTTCTGCAACGGTCCTTGCGACCTTGCGACATATGGTTGCAATTTCCCGCTCCAGATTGCGAACCCCAGCCTCACGGGTATACAAACGAATCACATTCAACAGCGCTGCATCCGAGAGGGACATTTGATCCGGCTTCAAGCCATGCTCTTTAGCGCTTTTGGGTATCAAATAGCGGCGGGCAATCTGTGCTTTCTCAACCTCCGTGTACCCTGACAGCCGAATGATTTCCATCCGATCCATCAGGGGCCGGGGGATACTGAGGCTGTTTGCAGTTGCAATAAACATGACCTCCGACAGATCAAACTCAACCTCAAGATAATGATCGACAAACTCTTTATTCTGCTCTGGATCCAGAACTTCCAACATGGCACTGCTTGGATCCCCTCGGAAGTCTGCCCCCATCTTGTCAATCTCATCCAACAGAATCATGGGGTTTTTCGTTTGAACCTTCTTGATCGATTGAACGAGTTTTCCCGGCAGGGCACCAATGTAGGTACGGCGATGGCCGCGGATCTCGGCCTCGTCGCGAACCCCTCCAAGGGACAATCGAATAAACTTCCTGTTCGTCGCCCTGGCAATAGATCTGGCTAGGCTTGACTTGCCTACACCTGGAGGTCCCACCAAGCACAGGATGGGGCCGCGCATGTTTTTGACCAATTTCAAGACCGCAAGGTACTCGATGATCCGTTCCTTCACCTTTTCTAAGCCAAAATGATCGTCGTCTAGAATTTGTGCGGCCTCTTTTAGATCAATTCGCGTCCTGCTGCGCTTTTTCCACGGCATACTCACCAACCAATCCACATAATTGCGGACCACAGTTGCCTCAGCACTCATAGGCGACATCATCTTGAGTTTTTTTAGTTCTGACCGTGCTTTATCCTCGGCATCTCGCGGCATTCTGGCTGCATTGATCTTCTGCTCAAGCTCCCCCAATTCTTGCCGAACATCATCGTCCCCGAGTTCCTTTTGAATGGCCTTCATCTGCTCATTCAAGTAGTATTCACGCTGGGATTTTTCCATTTGACGTTTAACGCGGGATCGAATCCTACGCTCAACTTGAAGCACCTCGATCTCCCCTTCCATGATGGAGAGAAGGCGCTCTAAACGCCCTGAAACCACATCAATTTCAAGTAACTCCTGCTTACCCTCTACCCTCAAATTAAGGTGTGCCGCTACCGTATCTGCCAACCGCGCCGGATCCTCAATGGCACCCACGGTCATTAAAATTTCGGGGGGGATTTTCTTATTCAGTTTGACATATTGCTCGAACTCAGCAACGACTGAACGCATAAGAGCTTCTAACTCTCTATCGTCTTCGCCGCTACTTTCAAACATAGAAACAACGGCATCAAAACAATCGATCTGCTCCCGAATTTGACTGATCTGGACGCGCTCTTCCCCTTCGACAAGCACCTTCACAGTGCCATCAGGAAGCTTTAGAAGGTTCAGAATATTCCCAAGCGTTCCAACCGAATATAGATCTTCGGCTAAAGGATCATCCAAAGAGGGATCCTTCTGTGCCACAAGCAAGATCTGTTTGGTCCTCTGCATGGCCGCCTCTAAAGCAGCAATACTCTTCGGTCGCCCCACAAAGAGGGGGACGATCATATGAGGAAAAACGACGATATCGCGTAGGGGCAACAGCGGAATCCCTTCATCGCCTCCGGCTGAGTCTTTTGGAAAAACATTTATCGTTGACATATGCACCTCTAGGTTGCGCTACTGGACGGTGCCTTTTAGATAAGGCCTCTTCATGCAGCATCAAGAGGTCACGATGCGCTCGCCATGTCTTGAACCAAGATCAAAAGCGGCTCCGCCCCCTCTTCGATGACTTCACGATTGATAAGCGCTTCTCGCACGTCTGTTCGGGATGGGACCGCATACATCAAGTCGAGCATGACCTCTTCCATGATCGCCCGAAGCCCGCGCGCTCCGGTCCTCCTGGACATTGCCTTGCGGGCAACTGCTCGAACCGCATCATCTGTGAACTTCAACTCAACCCCTTCAATTTCAAAGAGTTTTTGGTATTGCTTGATTAAGGCGTTCTTTGGTTTTGTTAAAATCTCAACCATGGTCTCTTCTGTGAGACTGTCGAGCGTCGCAACCATCGGAAGACGCCCAACCAATTCCGGTATGAGTCCAAATTTCAAAAGATCGTCAGGTTCTACATCTGAAAAATAATCCAGCGCCGCATCGTCCGTGTCTTTATTCGATATTTCAGCGGAGAAACCCATTCCACCTGGTTTTTGCCGCCGTTGAATGATTTTTTCTAGTCCTGAAAACGCTCCGCCACAAATAAACAGAATATTCTCGGTGTTTATTTGTATAAACTCCTGGGCTGGATGTTTGCGCCCACCTTGCGGCGGCACAGCTGCAACGGTTCCCTCAATCAATTTTAATAGTGCCTGCTGCACCCCTTCTCCCGACACATCGCGGGTAATCGACGGGTTATCGCTTTTCCTTCCTATCTTGTCGATTTCATCAATATACACGATTCCTTGCTCAGCCTTGTGAACATCGAATTCGCAAGACTGAAGCAATTTAAGCAAGATATTCTCGACATCTTCACCAACATAACCGGCTTCAGTTAAGGTCGTTGCATCGGCAATCGTAAAGGGAACGTTTAACAATCTCGCCAAGGTTTGGGCTAACAACGTTTTACCCGAACCTGACGGCCCAACAAGGAGGATATTACTTTTTGCCAACTCGACATCGTCCATGACCCCACCAAAGCGAATTCGCTTGTAATGATTATGGACGGCAACGGCAAGAATTTTTCTTGCGCGTTCTTGGCCAATAACATACTGGCCGAGGTAGTCATATATATCTTTGGGGGGGGGGATTTCTTCGGAGTGATCAATCAGATCCTTTTTGCGTTCGTCCTTTAAAATCTGGTTACACAAGTCGACACATTCATTGCAGATACGCACAGTCGACCCGGCAACCATGCGCTCCACTTCCTGCGTGGTTTTACCACAAAAACTGCAATATTGAGTTGTTTGATTATTATTAGATGACATGCATTAAGACCTTTGCATACTTCTTTAATACTATTTTTCAGGATATTCCAGATTTTCTCGATGGGTTAAAACCGAATCTACCAGACCATACTCCACTGCTTCGTTGGCATCCAAGAAGTAGTCCCTCTCTGTATCGCGTTCGATCCGTTTGAGTGACTGCCCGGTTCTCTCACTCAACGTCTTGTTGAGTTTATCTTTTATTTTAAGGATTTCTCGGGCATGAATTTGAATATCGGTTGCTTGCCCCTGGAATCCGCCAAGGGGCTGGTGGATCATGACCCGACTGTTTGGCAATGCCGCTCGTTTTCCCTTGGCGCCAGCAGCCAGCAAAAATGCCCCCATTGAGGCGGCCTGACCGACACATAATGTGGCAACATCAGGACGAATAAACTGCATCGTATCGAAGATCGCCAGGCCCGCCGTTACAACACCCCCAGGACTATTGATATACAGATAAATATCTTTCTTGGGGTTATCCGCTTCCAAAAAAAGAAGCTGTGCAACAACGAGATTGGCGGTTTGGTCGTTAATCGGGCCCACCAAGAAAATAATACGCTCCTTAAGCAAACGAGAATAGATATCGAACGCCCGTTCACCTCTGTGGGTCTGCTCCACAACCATTGGAACAAGTCCAAGCGCGTGCTCAGCAATCATTACGACCTCTTTTTGGGGGTATATCTATAATCTTCAATGCTGTTGCTGGGGTGGACCCCACTCCTTGGACAGTTTGGGGGCGAAAATTTGTAAACGGTTAGTGGCGGTGGGTGGTTCCGCCGTGGGTTTGATGGACCTGTTCTGGGGTCTTGCCGCCGAGGGCACTGTGGGGGCGCTCGGTGTTGTAAAACCGGAAGTAGCGGTCGAGCCCCTGGTGCAGCGCCACCCCATCGGCATGGTCGTACAGGTAGATCTCTTCGTACTTCACCGTGCGCCACAAACGTTCGATGAAGACGTTGTCCAGCGCCCGGCCCCGTCCGTCCATGCTGATGAGAATCTGTTGTT
>MNWR01000021.1 GCA_001872725.1 Proteobacteria bacterium CG1_02_64_396
TAGGAGTCTGTCGGACTTGAGATCGTCCTACTCGGCAATTACTCCTGCATTGCTCTACCTCCTGCATCCATGCAGTCGTGCGCCGGCGGGTAATCGGTCCAAATTCCCCCGGTTTTTCGTCACATAGACACCACTATGATCCTCAAAACCATGAAAATTTGGCCTCGATTCCCCACTCGGCTCGCTACGGACGCTCAAGCCCGACAGACCCCTAGGGGTTTATCCTTGCAAATAGGGAATGTTAATCCACAATTGCAAGCATGATTACCCGCCTTCTGCAATCCGAGTTGACCCTTGCCCTGGCCGAAACGCCCGCCGTTGCCCTGCTTGGCCCCCGCCAAGTGGGAAAGACCACCCTGGCCTGGGCGGTGTCGCAAACCGGGAACGCCATCTACCTCGATCTGGAATCGGAGGGGGATCGGGCCAAGCTGGCCCAGCCGGAACTCTATTTTGGGGATCACCGGGACAAGCTGGTCGTATTGGATGAAATCCATCGCTCGCCGGGGTTGTTCCCGATCCTGCGGGGCATGATCGACCGCAACCGCCGGGAGGGGCGCACGGGGGGGCGGTACCTGCTTTTGGGCTCGGCCAGCCTCGACCTGCTCAAACAATCGGGGGAGAGTCTGGCGGGACGTATTGCCTACCTGGAGCTGACCCCCCTGAACATCCTCGAAACCGGCCCCGAAGCCAACGACACACTGTGGTTGCAAGGGGGATTCCCCGAGAGTTTTTTGGCCTCCCACGCAGCAAGTTCGCGCTGGCGCCAGAATTTCATCCGCACCTATCTGGAGCGGGACATCCCCCAGTTCGGCCCCCGCATCGCCGCCGAAACCTTGCGTCGCTTCTGGGTCATGCTGGCCCATCACCACGGCGGCTTGCTCAACGCCGCTCAATTCGCCCGCAACCTGGGGGTGGACGGCAAAACCGCCACCGCCTATCTCGATCTCTTGAACGATCTGTTTCTGGTGCGTCGCCTCCAGCCCTGGCACGCCAACCTGGGCAAACGTTTGGTCAAGTCGCCGAAGGTCTATGTTCGCGACAGCGGCTTGGTCCACACCCTGCTTGGCATTCGCGACAAAGAGACGCTCCTGAGCCACCCGGTGGTGGGGGCAAGTTGGGAGGGCTTCGTGCTGGAAAACCTGATCTCTTGCGCCCCCCGCGATTGCCAGCCCTTCTTTTACCGCAGCAGCGGCGGGGCCGAAATCGATTTGCTTTTGCATTGGCCCGACGGTCGACTGTGGGCCATCGAAATCAAACGCAGCCTGACCCCCAAGGTCGAACGGGGCTTTCACGCCGCCTGCACCGACCTGACCCCCCAGCGCCGCTTCGTGGTCTACCCCGGCACGGAGCGCTTCCGAATCGGCGATGGGATCGAGGCGATGCCCCTCTACGATCTGGCCCGCGACATTGCCGGGGAACACGTCGGGTAACACCCCCCAGCGCCAACAAAAAAGGGGCTCCGAAACGGAGCCCCTTTTGTTTTGCTGCCTGCCGCCCCGTGCTCAGTGCGACATCCCCTCCATCGCCATCGGCTTGACCTTGGGCATCGCCCGGATCAGCGCGATGGTGCGGCGCACGCTCTGGGCCAGGTCGTGCACATAGGCCATCTCTTTCGATTGTTCGGGGCTCATCCCCGCCTTGTGCATGGCGGCCATGGTGGGGGAGTCGATCACCTCGTTGAGCACCTTTTCGGCCCCGTCGAGCATCATCGCCCCGTGGTGGCGGGTCTGCTCATCGACGCCGGGGGCCATCCCCATGTCGCCCAACATCAGCAGATTGCCCCCCTCGGCCGCCATCTCGCTGGCGTGCAGGATCATCACGTGCATGTGGTGCATCACCATGTCGTGGTCGCCGTGCCCCTTCATCGGTTCGGCCGATGCGGGGGCGGCAATCATCAGGGCGCCCAGGGTCAGGGCGGCGGCGGCTTGGCGGATGGTTTTCATGGTTTGAACTCCTCGGTCGGAACGCATTGAGATGAAACGAGCGGAAAACGGCTCCACTGCAACTTCGCGGCCAGCATGATCGGCCAAGTCGAAACGACCGGATAGCCCCGACGCCTCGGCGGTATCGCCCCCTCCCCCCTCTCAACCCCACAACGACCGGCCCCCATCTGCGCCACCCCCCGCACCCGCTCTGCGCCATATGCCGCATATGTTCCCCGGCAGCCCCACGCCATACCGCAAAAAAACCCGTCTTTCCGCCCTTTTTACCCCCTGGCACATCGCTTGTACCTACCACCCCAAGCTTCTTCTGGATGGTTCATCTTCATGCGCGTCCTCCAGGGGTGCTTCTTCCCGATCTTGGCCGGCCCCCGCCTCAAAACACCCGCGTGGGGTCGGCCCTTTTTTCGGCCCTCTTCAATACCCAACCCAAAAACCCACGAGAGCGTCCATGATCCACACCGTCCGTCGCCGCCACCTGATCCTGGCCTTGGCCGGGGTCGCCCTGCTGCCCTCTGCCGTCCACGCCGAGAATTTGGGGACCATCCGGGTCGAATCGACCACCATCGACGACCGCTTCGAGGCCCGGCGCGGCGAGCCGGTGGGGATCGAGACCATCGACGGCAGCCAGGTCGACGCCGCCCACGCCGAGAACATCCAGCAGCTACTGCAAGGCATACCCGGCATCACCACCGAATTCGATTCGGGCGACACCCTCAAAATCCACATTCGCGGCATCGAAAACCAGCGCTTCATGGGTGAAAAACCGGGGGTCGCGGTGGTCATCGACGGGGTGCCGGTCTTCGAGCGCACCGGCAAGGTCAACATCGATCTGGACAACATCGAGTCGATCCGGGTCATCAAGGGGGGGGCCTCGTTCCTCTTTGGCGAAGACGCCCTCTCGGGGGCGGTCATCATCACCACCAAGCGCGGGGCCAGACATGCGGGGGTCACCGCCGCCGCCGAGGCGGGAAGCTTCGACTACACCAAGGGAATGCTGCGGGTCGGCACCGCCCAGGAGGGGTTCAACGCCTTCGTGCAGGCCAACGCCCGCAAATCGGACGGCTACTACTACCAATCGGGCTACCTCACCCAAAACGTCAGCGGCAAGGGTCAAATCTACCTGAGCGACGACGCCGACCTGACCTTCGGCGCCGAGGTGGCCCACCGCAAAAAGGACAGCCACGGCTCGGTCAAGGGGGTGACCCAGGCGGCGCTCGATCCCCAGAGTGATCAAGGGCGGGACTACGCCCGGATGTTCAACACCCGGCTCGACAAGTACTTCGCCACCTACGCCCTGGAGGGCAACCGCAACAATTTGATGGTCACCGCCTACCGCTACGGCGACCACACCAACTTCTCGTCCGCCCCCCAGAACTACACCGCCACCGGCGCCGCAGTCACCGACATCGACGCCTACACCAGTTACAACGACTACCGGCAGACCCAGGCGGGGGTGAAGAGCGAGCTGCGCGGTTCGGGCGATCTGGGCTGGATGGTCGCCCTCGACCTGCGGGCCAACACCTACATCAACCAGTCCAAATACCTGGTCGACTTCAAGTCCTCACCCTTCTCCCCCGCCGTCAACACCGCCGGGACCGTCACCGCCGACGACACCACCAAAGAGGGGGTGCAGGCGCTGTATGGGGAGTTGAAGCTCCCGGCAGGCGCCGATCTGACCTTCACCCTCAACGGACGCTACGACCACATCAAGCTGGACTACACCGGCAACCCCACCGCAAAACACACCAACACCCTGTCGCTGAATAAAGCCTTTGACGTCGCCTCCTGGCGGGTCGGGGCCAACTACGACCTGGGTGGGGACGACGAGCTGTACGTGAGCGCCTCGACCGGCTTCCGTACCCCGACCGTCGATCAACTCTTCGCCGGGACCATCTCCCCCACCGGCACCACCGCCAGCAACGAGGGGCTCAAGCCGGAACAAGCGCTCAACTACGAACTGGGCAGCCGCTTCCACGGCAACGGCTGGACCCTGGAGGGGGCGCTGTTCTGGGTCGAGCGCAAGGACTTCATCATGAGCTCGGTGGGGCAGTACTCGGTCACCCCCAGCGGGACCACCGCCCAATGGGCCAACATCGGCGCCGCCCGCAGCAAGGGGCTTGAGCTGGCCGCCCACACCGACACCGCCGCGCCGCTGGCCTTCGATCTGGCCTACACCTACCTCGACGCCAGCTTCACCCAGTACGACAACTTCTATCTGGTGCTCGGCAGCCGCTACGTCGCCAACCCCACCGTCGTTCACTACAACAACACCGGCAACACCGTTCCCCGCACCCCGAAACACCACCTCAACGTCGGCATGACCGCTCGGACCTCCGGCGGCGGCTTCACCCTGCGGGGCGAGGTCGATGCGATCTCGTCGTATTGGGCCGACGAGATCAACCAAGAAAAGATAGGGGGACACGCCAGCGTCAACCTGCTGGGAACCTGGCGGATGCAGGGGGCCGGGGGCGATTGGGAGCTGTTCGCCCGGGTCGACAACGTGCTCGACACCCGCTACTTCAACACCGCCCGCAGCGCCTCGGGGGACGGCAACGGCGATGGGGTCTACAACGCGGAAGATCTCTCGATTGTGGTCAATCAGGGGCGGACCTATACCGCCGGGATCACCGGGAGGTTCTGATGAACAGCCTGAAAAACGCAGGATTGATAGGACTCGCGGCCCTTCTGGCCATCGCCGCCCCCGCCCAAGCCATGACCTGGGAAACCGCCCCCATCCAGCGTGGCAAGCCGGCCATGAGCGCAAACTCCCTCGCCGGGACACCCGCAACCGGCCACGCCCCCGTGGGGATGCCGCAACCGACCTATCTTTTGCGGGACGGCGAGGGGGCGACGGCGGTGCTGTGGGCCCCCGATCTGGCCGCCACCCCCCTGACCCCGGTGGGGGAGCGCTTCACCCCCCCCGCCACCGGGATCGACTACTACCACCTGCTCTGGGCGCAGCGGCTGCAGGGCGGCGTCATGGAGACCGCCACCCGCTGGTACGCGGCCCACGGCAAACCGAGCGGCCACTCCCCCAGCGAATTGACCGGCGCCGCCCGCGCCGGTCTTGAGGTGATCCCCGATCCGCTGCCCCGGGAACACTGGCGCTACCAAGAGGAAAAACCGGCCGCCTTTCGCGTCAGCCTCGACGGCCAGCCACTGCCGGGGGCCACGGTGCTGCTCAAAACCGCTCAGCACACCACCCTTGAGGGGCGCAGCGACGCAGCCGGGCGGGTGGTGTTCACCCTGCCGCTCGATCTGCTGGTCCCCAGCGCCGACGCCCCCAAGTCCCCCTTCGACCGAGGCCCCAAGGGGGCAATGAAGGTGCGCGCCGAAACCGAGCGCGGCGGCATCCGCTACATCGCCACCTTGAGCGCCGACTACTACGGGGGGCTCTCCCGCAACCATTCATTGGATTGGGGCTGGAAGGGGGCGGTGGGGGGCTTTGCCTTGGGCTTGATTGTGCTGTCGCGGCGAAAGGCAGGTGCGTCATGACGATCAACGTCTCATTGCTGCGCAAGGTGGTGCAGATCGCCTTTTTTCTCTTCTTGGTCTACGGCTCGGCCATCGTCGGCTTCTACGCCGCCGACAAAATCAGCGGCAACCTCCCGGCGCTCGCCTGCGCCTACGACGCCACCACCGCCGACTACTGCACCTTGATCCCCTTTCAGCACCAGATGGATCACCGGGTCGGGGGCTGGCTGAGCGACGGCGGCCCCTGGATCCCCGCCCTGCTGCCGACCCTGACCACCCTGGGCGGATTTCTGCTGTTGTTCGTGGTGCTCAACAAAGCCTTCTGCGGCTGGATCTGCCCGCTGGGGACTTTTCAAGAGCTGGTCCACGGCCTGTCGACCAAGCTGGGGATCGTCCCCCAGTGGCCACTGCGCGAGGGGACGGTGAAGAAAACCCGTCCCTGGAAGTGGCTGCTGCTGGGCGGGTTTGTCTTCGCCCTGCCGCTGCTCACCGGCATGGGCATCACCCCCCACGAGCTGGGCAGCCCCTTTTGCACCATCTGCCCCAGCCGCTTCATGACCACCCTGATGGGGGGCGACCTGAGCCAGTTCGCGGTGGCGACCGATTCGGCGCTGGGGCTGGCGCTGTCGCTGACCGGGGTGGCGCTGTTCGGCGGCATGACGGCGCTATCGTTGGGGGTCAAACAACCCTTCTGCCGCATCTGCCCGATGCTGGCGCTGCATGCTCTGTTCCGCCGGTTGGGACTGCTGCGTTTGGTGAAGACGGCGACCCCCCGCTGCGCCAAGTGCAACCTGTGCGCGGGCGCCTGCCCCATGGACATCCGCGAGATCGCGGTGGCCGGGGTCGCCGAGGCGGGGCAAGCGGTGAGCAACGCCGCCGCCCAGGAGGGGCAAGCGGTGAGCAACGCCGCCGCCCAGGAGGGCGAGGTGAAAGAGGTCGCCGCGAAACCGCTGCACATCACCCACGCCGATTGCACCCTGTGCGGCCGCTGCGTCGAGTTCTGCCCTGACGCCGGGGCGCTGCAACTGCGGTATGCCGGGATGCCGGTGTTCACGTCGGATCCGGGTTATTTCAAAGGGCGCAAGAAGAGCCAGAAAGCGTGGGAAAAAAGCTCGTTGTTGGGGTGGTGGCGGGGGCGCGGGGGGTGAGGATTGGCCGCAACGCCACCTGCGGACTTCGTGCAACCGCCCCTCACCCCGACCCTCTCCCCGCTGATGGGGGGAACGGTCTGGCGCTGAACCGTGGGGGTGGCCTCGACCGGCGAAACGCCTGGTTCGAGCAGACGCCACCCCAACCCCCGGTCGGTTCGATCTGGGCAACGTCAGCCCTCTCCCCAGACCTGGGGAGAGGGTGGGGGTGAGGGGGGGTTCATGGTGGGAAGGGGGGAGCCGACGCAGGGTCTTCACGAGGACGCAGCCTGCCCAAAATCACCGTTTGGACCCGCACTGCAGCCCCCTCACCCCGACCCTCTCCCCCTGGGGGGGCGAGGGGGAAAACCACCCACGCTTCGCCCTCCCTTCGACGGGCGCCACCCCAACCCCCGGTCGGTTCGTTCGGGGCAACATCAACCCCCTCTCCCCAGAACTGGGGAGAGGGTTGGGGTGAGGGGTGGTTCATGGTGGGAAGGGGGGAACCGACGCAGGGTCTTCACGAGGACGCAGCCTGCCCAAAATCACCGTTTGGACCCGCACGGCAGCCCCCTCACCCCGACCCTCTCCCCCTGGGGGGGCGAGGGGGAAAATCTTCCCTTCGCTTCACTCAAGGCGAGCGCCAGCGGGGCCTCTACAACCGAGATCAACCGGTTGGGCTGGGTGTAAAAGCCCGGTCTTCCGGGCGAACAGGCCAGCCCAACCCCCGGCCCTTTCGTTCGGGGCAACATCAACCCCCTCTCCCCAGAACTGGGGAGAGGGTTGGGGTGAGGGGTGTCGCCCGTGAGCGCCCACCCAACCCACAACCCGAATCCTCACCCCTCCTACCCAACACCGGCCAACCCATACCCATGACTGAAACCCTCGCCCTCTCCCTGCCCGCCGCCCTGCTGCTGGGTCTCGCCTTCGGGGCCGGTCCCTGCCTGCTCACCTGCCTGCCCTACGCCGGGCCGTTGCTGACCCTGCACGGGGGCGAGAGCACGGTCCGGCTGGGGGTGCTCCCCTTTTTGGCGGGGCGACTGACCACCTACACCACCCTGGCGACCCTGGCGGGATGGGGGGGGGCGACGCTGCTCCAGGCCTTTCCCCAAGGGGGGGTCACGGTGCTTTTGGGGGGGGTCACTGTGGCGGCGGGGGTGGCGCTGTGGCGCAGCGGTCAAGGGTGCCAACACCCCGCACCACCGGCCACCGAAGGGGTGGCGCCGATCCGGCGCCGCCCCGCCCCCAAACCGGCCACCCCGCTCACCCTCTACCTGATGGGGGCGACCCTGGCCGCCTCCCCCTGCATCCCCTTGAGTACCGTGCTGGCCGCCGCCGCCGCGAGCGCCTCCCCCTGGTTGGGCGGGGGGATGGGGCTGGCGTTTGGACTTGGCGCCGTCGCGGTTCCGGGGCTGGTGCTGGCGGGATTGGCCGGTTCGGGGGGGGCGCGGATTCGGGCCGAAATCGGCCCTTACCTCCCTGCCGCCCGGCGGGGGGGCGCATTGCTGTTGCTGCTGTTGGGGAGCGCCACCGCCCTGGGTTGGGTCGCCCCATGAACCCCGCGCTTCCCCGTTTTGACCCCTCTCCGGCCCAGCGCCGGGTGCTGCATCTGGGCATCGCCCTATCGCTGCTGCTGCACGGCGCCCTGTTGTTGCAATACCAGGTGCTCCCCGCGCTGGCCGCCCCCGAGCAGGCTGGGCCGGTGACGGTGTCGCTCCTCCCCCCGGCGCTGGATCCCCCCATCGCGCCGCCGGAAGAGATGAAGCCCGAACCGCCCCCACCCCCGCCCCCCAAACCCAAGGAGGAGGAGCCACCGCCGCTGTTGCACACCCAGGCCCCCACCCCAGCGCTCGCCCCCCCGCCTCCCCCCAAGGGGGTCGAGGAGGTTGCGGTCGAAGAGACCATCGCGAAGGAGGTCGAGGAGGAGGTCGCGCAACCCCAAGCCGATCCCACCCCCACCGTCACCGCAGCCGCCCCGCCCCCCCGTGCGGTCGCCTCCCCCGACGAACGGGCCGCCTTTTTGGGACGGCTGATCGCCCATCTTGAGGCCCACAAGTTCTATCCGAACACGGCGCGGCGACGGGGAATCGAGGGGGTGGTGCGGCTGGGGTTTTGGTTGCAGGAGGGGGGAGGGGCGGTCCATGTCGAGGCGGACGGCGGGGTGGGAAGCCTGTGTGCGGCGGCCATGGAGGCGCTGGAGCGGGCGCTCCCCCTGCCCGCCCCCCCCGAGGGATTTACCCTGCCGATGAAGATCGAGGTGGCGCTGGAATACCGGCTGCGGTGAGGGGGAAACAGGCCCGCCCCGGTGTAGGAGGCCCGCCCTCGGGCCGAGGGTTTTGGTTCGGGGAAGGAAAGGCTTTGGTTCGATAATCGCGCCGGGACGGCGCTCCCACAAAAGCGCCGCTCCTACGAAAAACCCCATCGCTTGAGCCCTTCGTAGGAGGCCCGCCCTCGGGCCGAGGGTTTCGACCCCTCAATCCCGGAAGACAAACCCCTTGTCGCGGATCAAGCGCAAGCAGGCGTCGACCACCTCGGGATCGAAGAGGGTCCCCCGATTGGATTCGATTTCGTCCAGCGCCGCCTCCATCCCCAGGCTGGGGCGGTAGGGACGGTGGGAAGAGATCGCCTCGACCACATCGGCCACCATCAATATCTTGGCCTCGGGCAGGATGTCATCCCCCTGCAAACCCTGGGGATAGCCGGAGCCATCGAGCCGTTCGTGGTGTTGATGCACGATCTCGGCGATCGGCCAGGGGAAGTGGACCGGCTTCAGAATCTCGTACCCCGCCTGGGCATGGGACCGGACGTATTCGAGTTCGATGGGGGTCAGCCGGCTCGGTCTGCTCAGGATCTCGGCAGGGATGTTGATCTTGCCCACATCGTGGACCACCCCGGCCAGATACAGCGCTTGGCAATGTTCGTCGTCCCAACCCAGATCATGGCCGATGGCCAGGGCCAAATCGGCGACCCGGCGTTGATGGCCAGCGGTGTAGGGGTCGCGCATTTCGACAATGGCGGCCACCGTTTGCACCGTTTCGAGCAGGGTGTTGCGAATCTGTCGCTCGTGCCCGGCGTGGGCCTGTTGAATGCGCAGCATCCGCACCCCATAGGCCAGATCGCCCGCCATCTCGTTCAAAATGGCGACCTCCCGGTCGCCGAACACGCCCAGGGCGTCGTCGAGCAACACCAAGACCCCGAAGGGGCGTCCCCCCTCCATGAGCGGCAGGGCAACGCACGAGGAAAAACCAAACCGGCGGGTCTCGGCGATCCAGCGTCGGTCTCCCGGATGAAGCTCGACGTTGGGCACGAGCTGGATCTCGCCGGTACGAATCGCCTCCCCCGAGGGGATCGCCTTGCGCCCCTCCCCCCCCCAGGTCAGGGTCAGGGCATCAAGGTAGCCGTTGGCCTGACCGGCCCAGGCCTGGGGTTCGATGGTTTTGCCGGGATCGTCCAAGGCGTAGCCGATCCAGGCGAAACGGTACCCCCCCTGTTCGACCGCCGCCCGGCACATCTCCCTTAGCAGCACCCCCTCCTCCTTGGCATGGATGAGGGCCGAATTCCCGGCGCCGATGGTGCGCAAGGCGATGTTGGCCCGCTGGAGCTCCAATCGGTTGTTGTGCTCCTCGGTGACGTCGGCGTAGATCCCGAGCACCCCACGCACCGCCCCCTGCTCGTCGTGCAGCGGCACCTTCGAGGTGCGCAGCCAGATCTCCCCCCCCTCGGGGGTGGTTTGGGGCTCTTCGAAGTCGAGCTTGGGGGTGTCGGAATCCATCACCGCCTTGTCGTCGCTCCGGTACAGCTCGGCCTGATCGCGCCAACCCATGGCGAAGTCGTCCTTGCCGAGCAGTTGCTCGGGATGCTCAAGCCCGGCGTCGCGGGCGAAGAGGGTGTTGCAACCCAGGTAGCGAGAGTTGCTGTCCTTCCAGAAGACCCGGTGGGGGATGTTCTCGACCACGGAACGCAGCAGGTCGTGGGATGCCTGCAATTCGGCCTCGTGTCGCTTGCGCTCGGAGATGTCGCGCACCGTGGCCAGCAACAGGGGGGCGCCGTCGACCTCAAAGGGGGTCAGCATCGCCTCGACCGGGAAGATGGCGCCGTCGCGGTGGCGGCAAAGCCACTCGAAGGGGGCGACGGCACCACTCAACGCCTCGTCGATCAGTCTGCGCGCACCCGCCATCGGCTCCTCTCCGTCCGCTTGCACCGGCGCGGAGATGTCCATGGGGCTCAGGCCGCGCAGCGCTTTCAGGTTGCCCAGTCCAAACAACGCCAAGGCCGTCGGGTTGGCGTCGATCAGGACGAGGGCGCTGCGATCCAGCACCACCAAAGCGTCGCGGGATGACTCAAACAGGGTGCGGTAACGCTCTTCGCTGTCGCGCAGGTCGGCCTCGGCCTGTTTGCGGACGGTAACGTCGTTGTAAATGGCCACCACATCGCCTTGATCGAGCCGGAAGATGTGGTTTTCCCGCCAACCTTCGACACGGGTGTCGCGGTAGATCTTCGGCTCGAAATCCTCCGGCTGACCGGTCTGCCACACCCGGCGCAGCACGTCGAGCAGACCAAACGCCTCCACCCCTGGGAACACCTCGGTCACGCGCCGCCCGACCACCTGCCCCCGTGCCAGCTTTTCGATCTGCTCCGCCCCCGGGTTGAAGTCGACAAAAACAAAATCGGCCCCCTCCTCAACCGCCCGGTAGATGGCAATGCCGCTTCTGGTGTTGTTGAAGATGCCGCGCAGCCGGTCTTCGCGGTCGTGCAGCAGGAGCTGGCTGCGCCGCTCTTGGGTGATGTCGTCGAGGATGTGGACCGAATGCAGGGGGTGGCTTGCGTCGTCGCACACCACGAAGGCGCGGGAGCGGTAGACCCGCTGCCCCACCGTCACCTCCTCCTGACTTTCGGCGCAGTGCGTCAGGGCTTGCTGGCAACTGGCCAGCGGCCCCGGCAGCAGGGGGAACACGGTGTAGTAGGGTTGGCCGACGATCTGATCGTAGGGGCGATCCGCCAGGCGCTGGTAGGCCCGGTTGGCCCGCAGAATGCGGAACTGCAAGTCGTGCATAAACACCGCGCTGTCGATGGAATCCAGGGCGCTGAGCCACTCCCGATGGGCCGTCTCGACTTGGCGGACCTGCCCTTCGAGCTCGGCAATGCGGCGCTGCAACTGCTCGGAGTCGTTCGACATCGCATCCTCCCTTTCGGCGACGGCGGGGGCCGTAGCGGGTGTCGAAACCTGCAAGAGGGATCACACCACCACGGCACCGCCTGAACAACCCCTCACCCCACCCGCTGCCCCTCCCAAAGCCTGGCCCGCACCACCTTTTCGCGGTGGCGGGCCGCCTTGGGGTCGTCCATCGGGTACCAAGCGGCGGCCCAATCGTTGTTCAGACACCCCGCCTTGGGGATGAGCCGAGGGGCGGGGCCGTCGTGGCGCAAATCGCGCACCTTGAGGTGCCAGGTTTCGGGGGCATTGCGGGGGATGCGGGCGAAATCGTCGGTCAGTGTCGCTTGGGCCAGCTTCTGCGCCTGACCGGGATTCTCGGCCGCCACCTGCACCACCGCATGAAACCCCATCGCCACCGAACGACGCACCGGGAAGATCCCCAAGATACGGCGCGGCAAGACCACATCGAGGTTTTCGGCTTGGAGCCAAACGGAGTAGATCGAAAGGGTCATGGGGGTCTCGGGTTGAAGATCGAAGGCGACCCTCGGCAAGAGAGCCTGCATCGAAAATTTGTAGGAGCGCCGCCCTCGGCGCGATGACGCGATGACGCGATGAATGATTGCCTTCCTTCCCAATTCGAACGGGCGCGCCCTCGGGGCTCAATAATCGCGCCGAGGCGGCGCTCCCACAAAAACCTTGGTTTTTCACTCCACCATCGCCAGCCACCCCGCCACCTGCACCACCGCATGAAACCCCATCGAGGTTTTCGGCTTGGAGCCAAACGGCGTCGATCAAAGGAGACCCTCGGCAAGAGAGCCTGCATCGAAAATTTGTAGGAGCGCCGCCCTCGGCGCGATGACGCGATGGCGCGATGAATGATCGCCTTCCTTCTCAATTCGAACGGGCGCGCCCTCGGGGCTCAATAATCGCGCCGAGGCGGCGCTCCTACAAAAACCTTGGGTTTTCACTCCACCGTCGCCAGCCACCCCGCCACCTGCACCACCGCATGGCAAGACCACATCGAGGTTTTCGGCTTGGAGCCAAACGGCGTCGATCAAAGGAGACCCTCGGCAAGAGAGCCTGCATTGAAAGATTTGTAGGAGCGCCGCCCTCGGCGCGATGACGCGATGACGCGATGAATGATTGCTTTCCTTCCCAATTCGAACGGGTGCGCCCTCGGGGCTCAATAATCGCGCCGAGGCGGCGCTCCTACAAAAAACCTTGGTTTTTCACTCCACCGTCGCCAGCCACCCCGCCACCCCCACCACCGCATGGCAAGACCACATCGAGGTTTTCGGCCTGAAGCCAAACGGCGTCGATCGAAGGCGACCCTCGGCAAGAGAGCCTGCATCGAAAATTTGTAGGAGCGCCGCCCTCGGCGCGATGACGCGATGAATAATTGCCTTCCTTCCCAATTCGAACGGGCGCGCCCTCGGGGCTCAATAATCGCGCCGAGGCGGCGCTCCTACAAAAAACCTTGGTTTTTCACTCCACCGTCGCCAGCCACCCCGCCACCTGCTCGATGGCCTCGTCGTCCATCTCGGCGACCGCCCGCGCCATGATCGAACCCGGCGCCCGCTGGCCGTCGCGGTAGGCGGTCAGGCTCACGATCAGATAGCCCAGCGGCTGACCGGCGATGCGGGGGAAGACCCCCTGCCCTTGCCCTTGGGGACCGTGGCAACCGGCGCAGCGCGCAAACGCCTCGATCCCCCGCGCCTCCTCCAGCAAATCCAAGGGGGGCTCGACCGCTTTGGGGGGCAGGGTGGCGAAATAGGCGGCCAGGTCGTCGATCTGCCCGTCGTTCAAGGTGGCGGCGACCTGCCCCATCGCCCCGCCCCCCTCGCCCGCCATGCGCAGTGCGCGCAGCCGCTGCTCGACATAACGCACCCCCTGCCCCGCCAGACTCGGCCACTCCGGGTTTTCGCTCACCCCCCCAGCGCCGTGGCACTGGAAGCAGGTTTTCTTCTCGGGCCCCACCGGCTGGGTTGCCAGCGCTTGCCCCCGAATCGCATCGCCATGCCCGGCCAAAGCCACCGGATGACTGCGTTGATGGGTCAGATTGGCGTGGCAATCCAGGCAGCTTCCCTGCCCCGACAGGGCCGCCTGATGCTGCGGCAGCGTTTTGGGGAAGGTCGCCCCCGGCGCCTCGTGGCAGGCGCGGCATGAGGCGCCGCCGTCGGCGACCATCCGCGCCCGCTCCTTGATCGCCAAGGCGGGGGCGAGGGTGCGGTTGTTGTAATCCTGATCGCGCAGGGCGATCTGCACCCCCTTCCACTTTCCTGCCTCCAAGAACATGTGGCTGAAGAAGGTGGGGACCGAATGGGGGGCGTCGTGGCAATTCACGCAACCGGGCTTGAGATCGGAGGCGCTCATGCCGTGGGCGCTGCTACGGAATTCCTCGGCGGCCGAGGGGTGACACTCGGCGCAGCCGACGGTCACCCCAAACGGTTTTTCGGCCCCCGCTTGGGGATTGAAGGTGGCCTCGTCGCCGTACCAGGTCTCATGGCAGAAGGCGCAGGTGGCCGGATCGTCGAACCAGGAATGAACCCCCGGTACCGGCATCAGCCCTAGCTTGCCGACACCGATCAGCACGACCAACACCACCGCAGCCACCAAGCCGTAGGCGATTTTTTTCAGTTGGGCATCACCACCACGAAGGCGGGCCCATAACGCTTTGAACCGTTCCATCATCCCTCTCATGCCTGCCCCCCAATCACCACCTGGCCATACACGTCCCCGGCCTGGGCCGCTTCGATGCGCACCGGGGTGCAGCGGGCCGCCAGCCCCGTCTCGGGGTCGAAATGGGGGGCGAGCAGATCCATGGGGTGGACCCCCCGGTCGCTCCACCACAGGTTGTGGGCCAGATCGGCGTCGGGGGAGTCGATGGGGCCGTTGGCCTCCCGATGTTCGGGGCCGGCATGGCCAGCCGCCACCGCCCCCCCTGCCCAATGCCCCCCTTGAGCGTGCATCGCCACCACCTCGGGGTGAATCGTCTGGGTCAGCCGCGCCTGACCGACCAAATACCCCTGAACCGAGATCACCCGGATCAAGTCGCCATCCTCAATCTGTAAAAGGCGGGCAATCCCAGGGTTGATCTGCACGTGGTTGGCCATCTGCTGCTCGGCGATCAGTTTGTGGTTGGCGGTCACGTCCCCATCGCCAACCTCGGCGGCGTGGACGATCAACGTCAGCCCCCCCGGCTGCGCCACCTCGGGGGGCGCCTCCCACTCGGGCAGGGCGCCCAGCCTCATCTTGGGGGGGGCGGCGGGGAAGGTGGGCAGCGGCGGATAGCCGTCATCGTCGAGCACCTGACGGCTTTGGGGATCGAAGCGGCCATAGAGGGGCCAAATCCCAACCTTGGGCAGCACAGCCTGCCAGCCCCCCTCCTCTTCCAACCCCTCTACCCCATCGAGCTGGGGGGCGAGCCACTGGGCGGGATCCTCGAAATTCCAATACTTTTGCGCCGCTTCGGGACGTGAGCCCCGCAGCAGATCACGCAGAATGACCGCCAGCGCCAGCGCCCCCCCCGGCGGGGTGCGGGCGGGCTGACGGGCGCCGACCCACGGCAGCAAGGTCGCCTGCCCAGTCACCGCCTCATGCCGCTCCAGCCAGTGGGCCTCGGGGAGGATCCAGTCGCACAGATCGGTGGTTTCGCTACGCCGGGTGGCGATGGCAACCGTGGTGCCGATGGCATCCTCCTCCCCCAACCAGCCCCGCCACACGGCGGCGGCGGGTTGATCGAAGGCGGGATTGGCCTCATGCACCACCAGCAGATCGAGGTAAGGCGCCTGCCAGGGGAGCTGCTCCCCCGCTGACATGGGGGATGCAGGGTCGGCCTTGGAGGTGGGGGGCTCGGGGGTGATGGCACCCAGCTCGAAGCCTCGGGGTTGCGCGAGTCCTCCCGGTTTTTCGACCGATCCGGCCAGTAGGGCGAGCAGGGCGATCCAGCGTTCGGCGCCCCCCCCGCCGCTATGGGCAATCGCCCCCGCCCCGGCGATCACCGTCAGGGGGCGGATGCGGCTGACCTCGTCGCCGAGGGCTTCGAGGGTTTTCAACGGCAGGCCGGTCGCTTCGGCAATGGCGTCCAAGTCGGTATCGTCGAGCAGACTGCCGAGCTCCTTGGGATCGAGCCCCCCAAGCTTGGCGGCGGCGGTCACATCGGCGCTCTCGTTCCACACCATTTGGGCGGCCAGCGCCCGGGCGAGCAGGGCATCGGTGCCGGGACGGATGGGAATCCAGCGTTCGGCGGCCGCAGCGGTGCGCGACAGGCGGGGGTCGATGGAGATCAAGCGCGTGCCAAAACGGCTGCGCCCCTGCATCAGGTTGGCCCCCCACTCGGGGTGGCTGCGCAAGAAGTTGGCGCCGAAATCGAGGACCAGCCCCGCCCTGGCCACATCGGCCACCGGTGCCTCGACCCCCCACACCGCCTGCCACACCTTGGCCCGCCCGGCGGCAAAACCGAGGGTGAAGTGGTGGGGGGTGGCCAGGGTGCGGGCAAAGCGGTTCCACAGGGTGGTTGGAGCGCGGGGGCCGGTAAGGATTACGGTGCCCGTAGGTCGGGCACGGGCCAGTTCCGGGGCCAATTCTGCCAGTGCCTGATCCCAGGTGGCGGCTTGGTACTGTCCGCTGCCGCGTGGACCGGTGCGCCGCAGGGGGGTGGTCAGCCGGTCGGGGTCGTCGGCTTCGAGCACGGCGGCCACATGGGCAACGCCCGCCCGACCCAGGCTGGCCGGTGCATGGGGGATCCCCGAGATCGCCACGACGCGGGGGCCGCTTCCCCCGTCCATCCGCACGGGGGCAAGAGGGTCGTCCTCTTGCCAGGCGATCAGAGGGTAGGGATTGCCGAAGGCGGGGGATGCCGTGAAAACCGGCGTGCGCAGCGCCCGCTTGAAGTTGTGGTACCGCGCCCCTTCGGCCCCCAGGGGGGCGGCGCGGGCTGGAATCGGGGTCGCCAAGGCAGCGGCCGCCGCGACCGAAACTGCGGCGCTGCTGAGTAAGAACTGACGGCGGGTCAGGGTGTGGAGGTCGGACTTGTCCGACACGACCTCACGGCCCGTCACCGCCCCCTCCTCAATAAAACGTCTGAACATAAAAGCCCCCCATCACCCACCAGATGCGCATGCCGATGATCCCTGTCGTCGCCATAAAGCAGGCGGTCAGCACCACCGGGTACTGCCGACCCACCTTGGGCCAGGCCAGCAGGGTGAGCGGCAGCAAAAGTCCCCAGACGATCTCGATCCAGACGAACGGCACCTGGAACGGACCGAGCAGCACCTTGTAGAAGACCACCCACTCCTCCCCCCGTCCGTAGGTCATCTGCAAGAACTCGTTCAGCAGCAAGAAGAGGTCGAAGACGATCCCCCACATCATCAGGCGCGACAGCCCGACGATCAGCTCGGGGGCGACTTGGTTTTCTTCACCCACCCAGCGGTTGCGCAGCGCCAGCATCAGGCAGAGAAAGCCGATCCCCGAGACGAACGCGCCGGTAAGGAAAAGAATCGGGGCGGTGGCGGTGTGGTTGGGGTCGAGGCCGGGGATGAGCTGGGTGACCACCCCGGTGTACCAGTGGGTACCGATGGCCAGCACCACCGCCAGGATGCCGAAGCGTTTGGCCCAGACCACGTCGTGCCGCCAGACAAACCAGGCGTAGACCATCATCCCGAAGGTATAGGCCATAATCAGGCAGGTCCCCCACATCATCGGGGCCGACCAATGGCTGAAGCTGGTCAAGAAGAGCAGGTGGAAAAAGCGCCACAGGTGGCCCAGGTCGAAGACCAAGAGCACCGGGACGATCAGCAGCAGCACGATGGCGGTGATCGCAGAAAACAAAGAGATCGGCTTGTACTTGGGAATCCCGAACACCCAGCCGAGCGACGAAACCACAAAAGAGCCCGCCGAGGCCCCCACCAGGTAGAAGTAGATGGCAATCGGGATGCCCCAAGTGGCGTGATGCATGGCGTTGGCAACGATTTCTCTTTCCATGTCAGCGCCCTCCCCCGAACAACTTACTGGGCACATCGCGCAAGAAACGCCCCAGGTTGGTCAAGGTCCGCCCGATGAAGTCGATTGGACCGGTCTCCCCTTCGATGTAATCCCCCTCCAGCTCTTGGTGATGGCGCAGGTAGTCGCGCTTGCGTTCGGCGAGCTGGGCGCTGCGATCAAGGTAGGAGTCCGCCGGGTCGCTCAACCCCTGATCGAGGCCAATGTAGAAGACCATGGGGTTGGTCCCCATGTCGGGGCGCAGGTTGGAAACCCGGTTGACCGCCACCAGCCTGGCCACCGCGCTCTCGCGGTCGTTGAGATCGCCGTAACTCAGCGCCCCATGGGGGCAGGTGGCGACGCAGACCGGCAGTTCTCCCCGACTAACCTGGGTGATGCAGCCGTCGCATTTATCGACCACGTTGATCGGGGTGCGGGAGTCGGCCCGGTGTTCGGGCAAGAAGTGGCGGGCGTTGTAGGGGCAGGTCGCCATGCAGGTACGGCAACCGATGCAGCGGTTGTAGCGCTGCAACACCTGACCATCGGGATGTTTGAAGGTCGCCCCGGTGGGGCAGTTGCGCACGCAGGGGGGGGAGTCGCAGTGGTTGCAAAAACGGGGCAGGTTCAGGTGTTGGACGTGGGGGAACTCGCCGGCCTCCTCCTCTTTGATCCACATCCGCCACTCCCCCAGCGGCACATCGAAAGAGGTTTTGCAGCTCACCACGCAGGCGGCGCAGCCGGTGCAGGCGCGCAGATCGACCACCATGGCGTAACGCCTGCGCCCGGCCACCCCCTGGCTGGGGGTGACCCCGTGCAGGCCGAGTTTTCGTTCCAACATGGCAACTCCCGAAGAAGAGGATCCCGTCCGAACCGGCGGGATTCCCACCGGTTCGAGAGTTCCGGGGGGGTTATTTCAGGGAGGTCAGCCATTCCAGAAGAACGGGAAACTCCTCTTTCATGAACTTGGTTTTGTATTTGAAAGCGGGCATCTCGGCCGTCCCCTTCTTGATGCCGTTGGTGATCCGATCCTCGATCAGCGCCTGATCCGACAAAGCCTGGCGCAGATCCTTCTTGGTGGCGTCGGCACCGTCGAAGGGGGGAACCCCCGAGATGGTGTGGCACTTGAAGCAGGTCTCCTCGAACACGGTGGGGCCATCGACCGGTTTCTTGGGGCGTGACTGCGCCTGGGTTGTCATCCCCCACACCACCACCAGCGTCAGCAACACCGTCACGGTTTTTTTCAGCATCTTCCCCTCCTTCAAAGGATTTGTGGGTAAAAGGTCGCCCTGGTTTTGCTTGGGTTTGCAGAACAACGGTTTCTGCCGGTCCCGGTCCCAGTACAGGGTCATCAAGCGGCGGCTGGCGGCACGGGTCCGATCACGGGGAGGGCACAGGATCACCCGTTACACCGTACTTGGCGATCAGATCTTGCGCCGTCAGCGGATGGGCGAAGAGGAACCCCTGGCCGATGTCGCAGCCGATCTCGCGCAGCACCTGAAGCTGGCCTTCGGTTTCGATCCCCTCGGCCACCACGCTGAACCCCAGGGTTTGGGCCATCAGCAGGATGGTTTTGGCGATGGCCTGGGCATCTTTGCTGTGGGCAATGTCGACCACAAAATCCTGGGCGATTTTCAACTCGTGGATCGGCAGGCGGCGCAAGTAGGCCAGGGACGAATACCCCGTGCCGAAGTCGTCGATGCTCAGTCGAACCCCCAGCGCTTTGAGCTCCAGCAGCGACGTTTGGGTTTGATGGGCATCCTGAACCAGGGCACTTTCGGTCAATTCCAGCACCACCCGCTCGGCTGCCAAGCTGTGCTGGCTGAGCAGGCGCAACATCAACGCCGGGATGTTGCTGCGCCGGAATTGCTGCTGCGACACGTTGATGGAAACCCTGGGAATCGGCTGCCCCTGCGCCACCCACTGGGCCATCTGAGCGCAGGCGGTGGCGGCGCACCACTCCCCCAAACGATCGATGATGCCGGCCTTTTCGGCCAAGGGGATGAACTTAGCCGGGGGAATCAGGCCGTCGCGAGGATGCTGCCACCGCGCCAACGCCTCCACCCCAATCAGGTTTCCCCGGGCCACATCCAACTGAGGTTGGTAGACCAGGTGCAGCTCGTTGTGCTCAATGGCGCTGCGCAGATCGGTTTCAAGCCGCAGCCGCTCGTCGGCCACCCGCTTGAGTTCATCGGTGAAGAAGTGGTGGGAACGTTTACCCCCATCCTTGGCTTGGTACATGGCGCTGTCGGCGTTTTTCAACAGGGTCTCGGGGTCCTGGCCGTCATCGGGGTAGAGGCAAATGCCCACGCTGGCCCCCGGAAAAACATTCTGCCGCCCAATGGAATAGGGGCGCAGCATGGCATCGGCAATACGGTGGGCGGTCATTTCGGCCTCGGCCGCACTGGAGTCTTCGATCAACAGGGCAAATTCATCCCCGCCGAAGCGGGCCACCGTATCCCCCACCCGCACACAACCACGCAGCCGAAGGGCGATCTCTTTCAGCAGGGTATCGCCCGCCGCGTGCCCCAGGGAATCGTTGATGATTTTGAAGTTGTCCAGGTCGATGAACAGGATGGCGAAGGTGTTTTCGGCCCGTTGCGCGTGGGCGATGGCCTGATGTAGGCGGTCCATGAACAAAGCGCGGTTGGGCAATTCGGTCAGTTCGTCGTGGGTGGCCAAAAACTCAACCTTGCGCTGAGACTCCTTAACCACCGAGATGTCGCTGAAAATCCCCACGTAGTTGATGACGTTCCCCTCGGGGTCATTCACCACGTTGATGGTGAGCCACTCGGGGTACACCTGCCCCCCTTTGCGCCGGTTCCAGATCTCCCCCTGCCACCAGCCATGAGCGTTCAGGTGTAGCCACAATCCTTGGTAAAAGGCGGCATCGTGTTTGCCGGACGACAGCAACCGGGGGCTGCGCCCGATCACCTCCTCAGCGGTATAACCGGTCACCTGGGTGAAGGCGGCATTGACGGTCAAAATCTTCTGGTGGGCATCGGTGACCACAATCCCCTCCCCCGCCCGATCAAACACCCGCGCCGCCAAACGCAGTTGATCCTCGGCGTGTTTGTGTTCGGTCACGTCCACCGCCTGGGTGCAAATGCTGTAGACCACCCCGTCTTCACTCAGCAGCGGGAAGCGGATGGAATGCAGAAACCGCTCCCGATCAACCGACAAGGTGAGTTGATCTTCAAACTCCATCGGCTCACGTAAACGCACAACCTCAAGCTCTTTGGTGCGGAAATCATCGGCGATTTTTCTAGAGAAAATCTGGGCGTCGGTTTTGCCAAGAACATCCTGCGCCTTCAGATCGAAGAATTTCTCAAACTTCTGGTTCACAAATTCGTACCGACCCCCCAAATCTTTTAACCCGATGATGGAGGTTGAGTTGTTCATGATCGCCAGCAGGATTTCCCGGTTTTTACGCACATCCCGTTCGGCCACCAGACGGTCCGTATGGTCGAGCAACACCACAATCGCCCCGCGATGGTTGCGTGCCTTGGTTTCGTAGGGGGAGACGTGCAGCAGGTAGTGGCGCTCGTTGGAAAACACGTGGGTTTCGCTGCTGCGGTTATCGGTAATTGCCGCGCGGATTTTCCCGGTAAAGTCTTGCATTCCCGGCGGGAGTTTAATGCCCGCCAGGGATTGCCGAATCGAGGCGTTCGACAACGAAAACAACGCTGCCGCCGGACTGTTGAAGCGGACCAATTCTAGATTGGAGTTGCACACCATGATGGGGAAACCAACGCAGTTTTGAATGTTTTCCAGGTCGTTGAGCAAATCGGCCAATTCCCCGGAGCGCACCTGCAATTCCTCGTTGACCGTGGTCATCTCTTCGTTGGTGGATTGCAATTCTTCGTTGGCCGCCTCCAGCTCTTCGTTGGAGGACTGCAATTCTTCGTTGGCCGCCACCACCTCTTCGTTGAGCGCCTGCATCTCTTCGTTGGAGGTCTCCAGCTCTTCGATCACCGTTTGCAACCGCTCCCGGGTCGAAATCAGCTCCTCCTCCAGTTCTCGCACATTGCGCCCGGCATCGGAGTGGGCGTCGGGGGTTTCCCCATCCCCCGACGCCGTTCCAACGAGGGGCAACTCTTCGAAACACACCAAAAACAGGGGGCTGATCCCACCGCGATCCAGGGGATGCACCGCCAGACGGACCTCGTGGGTCTCTTGGCCCACCTTCAGGGTATGGGGGCGCCCAAACGAAGATTCCTGCTTGTGTTCGGCGTGATGTTGCAGCAGTTGCAGGTCGGCCCGCAGATCCCGGTGCAGCAGGTGTTGCAGGTTGAAGTTGGGTTTACCCGGCATCACCGCCAGGTAGGGCGTGACGTTGCCATGGATGTGCAGGATGTCGAAATTGCTGCTGATCAATACCGTGGCCGGGACGTAATGGCGCACCGCCTCTTCCAGAAGGCGGGTTTCGGAGTCGGCCACCATTTTGGGGGGGGAGCGCTCCCCCACATCGGGCAAACGAAAGGCCGATACGGTCAGGCGCGATTCCCCGGCGCAGCGCCGGTAGATGCGGGCCGATTTGTCGACCACATCGAAGAGCCCCTCCTGCTGGAAAATCCCCTCCGACTTGCCCAAAAACAGCAGGGCGTTGGGGTTGAGGCTGTAGTGGAAGGTGGCCAACACCTTGGCCTGCAACTCGTTTTGCAGGTAGATGAGCATGTTGCGGCAACTGACCAAATCCAGCCGCAGGAAGGGGGGGTCTTGGACCAGATCTTGGCGGGCCACCACCACCATGTCGCGCAGCAGGCGGGAGACCTCTAGGCGGTTGCCCACCTTCTGGAAATACCGCATCGCCAACCCCGGTTCCAGATCGACCAGGGCGCTTTCGGCGTAGGAGCCCTTGCGGGCAATGGTCAAGGCGTTGGTGTCGATGTCGGTGGCAAAAATCTGCACCCGAAACTGCGCCAGACTGGGGCCTAGGGTTTCGGCCAGCAAAATGGCCAGGGTGTAGGCCTCTTCTCCGGTGGCGCAGGCCGGAACCCAGATGCGGATTTCATCGCCGATCCGCTTGCCCTGAATGACGGCACGCAACTGGGCCCGCAACGCCGCAAACGCTTCGGGATCGCGGAAGAAGGCGGTCACCGAAATCAGGATGTCTTTGCCCAGGTGGTCCAGCTCTTCGGGGTTGCTTTCGATCAACTCCAAGTAGCTGTCCAGGTTGTAGACGTGGGTGGCGGCCATGCGCCGTTCGATGCGTCGCCACAACGTCCCCTCTTTGTAGCCCGAAAAATCGATGCGGGTTTGCTGCTTAACCTTCATCAGCAGCTTTTTTAGGGTGGTTGCCGCAATGGGGGGTTTGTCGGCCACCGCCACCGTCCCATGGGAACGGGCGACGATGGCGATCTCTTCGGCAATACCCTCTGGGGGCAACACCCAGTCGACGCAGCCGGTGTCGATGGCCGACTGGGGCATCCCGTTGTACTTCGCCGTTTGCGGATCCTGGGCGAAGGTGTACCCCCCCGCCGCTTTGATGTCGCGCAGCCCCGAGGCGCCATCGCTGCCGGTGCCGGAAAGGATCACCCCAATGGCGTCCTCCCCTTTTTCTTCGGCTAGGGAGGTCAGGAAGATGTTCACCGAGGGGCGAGGGGTCGCCTCACGCGGCCCCTCGATCAGCTCGAAACACCCCTCCTTCAACTTAACGTTGCTGCTGGCCGGAGCGACGTAAATGGTGTCGGGCTCCGGTCGCAATCCGTGTTCTACCTCTTGCACCGCCATGGCGGTTTCACGCCCCAGCAGTTGCACCATCATGCTGCGGTGGGTGGGGGAGAGGTGCTGCAACACCACGTAAGAGATGCCCAGATCGGTGGGCAACGCCGCAATCACCGCCGAAAGGGCCTCCAGCCCCCCCGCCGAGGCACCGATGCCCACCAGGTAGGGGCGGCTGGCCTTCGGGGAGGGGGGGGGAGCAGCGGGGGGGGCAGCTTGTGCAGGCGAATCAAGGGTGGCGGGGGCAGCGGAACGCCGTTTGGAGGGGGCACGACTCATGGGGACGTTCCTGTGTAGGGGGTGATCGGAAACCGCTGCAAAACGCCCACCGTATTGACGCATTTTCAATGCGCCTTCAACGTCAAAAAAGCCAACCACCTAAAGGATCTGACCGCTGCTTGTCGGCGCCCAGTTGAAGACAGGCGAGCAGAGGGTGTCAAGCGTTTGTTACAGTTTGTTCATGATACCGCCGCTAAGCACCAACACCCCGAGGGGATCGCCTTCGGGGCGGCGCCCCACCTACGACGACGTCGAGGAGGCGTCCGTCGGCAAGGCCGACCGCGACGCTGTGCTTGCGGCTGCCGACATCAACGCAGACGCGAATGCGGTGGTGGGGGGGGGTGTTCATGGCGTGGCCTGCATCGGTCAGATGCACCGGTTCGTCCGCCGGTCTCGTTGACTTTCGAAAGCCACATCAGAAGGCTGATCGGCACCATCCCGGTCGACCCAACGGACGATGCAAGGTGGCGGAGGCGGCATTTCAAGGTCGCGAGAGCCAAGGCCACCGCCCCCAGGAGCCACACCCCCGCCAAGAGGGGTGCTAACGCCGGGGGGGGAGATCACGTCACTTTGCTGGAAAATCCGCTGGCAGACCCCAATGATGCACGTTCAGGTTCAGATGCTGGGGACGCATTTGAGCTCGAACCACATCGAGCAGGCGGGAGTGTCGTAGTAATTGCGCGGGGGTGTCGTCATAACTGGCCTCCATGTAAGCAAAATCAACGCGTTGGATTGACACGAGACGGATTATGCGACAACTCTTTTCGGTAGTTATGCGACAGTCCTGTCGCATAAAACAAAGTTCCACTGACGACGCAATAAATGGCGGGTTTTTCCGCTAAAAAATGACCATCGAGATTCGGAAAAACGTTTAATTATCCGGGAGCACTCAGCGCTGCACGTCAAGTAAGCTTGGACGAGACAGCGCTGAGTGCTCCCGGTATCAAAAAGTTTCGAATCATCATGTTCATTATTATCGAAAAGTGAGATGCAATGGGGCAGGTCATCGCAATGGAACCGATCACTTCAGT